>DGGU01000013.1 GCA_002392345.1 Lachnospiraceae bacterium UBA3866 | reverse complement strand
TATGGATTTTAAACCAAGAGTTACTGAAGTAGATTTACACAAAGTTCAGTTGGATGCTGAACAAGCTTATAAGGATGGATTTTTTTGCTGCGAAGCAGTACTTGAGACAATTATGAAAAATTTTGATTTAGATGTGCCACATGAACTTATTCGTATGACATCAGCTATGTCAATAGGAGCAGGTAGATCAGGATGCTTGTGTGGTGCTGTAAATGGTGGCATAGCAGCACTCGGTCTTTTATTTGGCCGTGATGAAAAAAGAGGACCAAAAGACCCAGAAGTTAATAAGTGTATGGGATTTTCTAAAGAACTTAGAGACTGGTTCGAGGCAAATAATGGCAAGAAGGCAACATGCTGTAGAGTTTTGACTCGTGAATTTAATATGGCAGAAGGTGAGCATAAAAAGCAGTGTATATATTTTACAGGGCTTTGTGCATGGAAAGTAGCAGAAATTATTGCTCGTGAATGTGGAATTAATACTAAAAATAAGGATGTGACACTTAAAACACGGGAGGAATTGTATGCAGCTTAAAAAAATGCCATTACCAATGTGCGGTGTAGCACTTGGCCTTGCCGCACTTGGCAATTTACTTTCTACTTATTCATTTGGACCAGTTGTAAAAAATATTTGTGGTATTATTTCTGCTATTATACTTATTTTATTAATTATAAAAATACTTACAAATATTAATGGATTTAAAGAAGAAATGAAAAATCCAATTACTGCATCAGTATTCGGTACATTTTGTATGGCACTTATGATTTTAGGTGGTTATAAAATACCAAGTCCTGAAGTCGGTAAAGTGATATGGTGTATTGGTCTTATATTACATGTAATTCTTATAATATATTTTACAATTGAATTTGTATTTAAATTTGAAATTAAGAAAGTATTTACAAGTTGGTTTATAGTATATGTAGGAATAGTTGCTATGAATATAAACTGTGTAGATTTTGATATGCAAAGTCTTGGAAAAATAGTATTTTGGTTTGGATTTGCTGCATGTATTGTGTTATTAGTGCTTGTAACATATAGGTATTTGATAATTAAAGATTTTGCACCACCAGCTATACCACTTTTCTGCATATATACTGCACCTATGTCACTATGTCTTGCTGGATATATGAATACATTTGAAAGACCAGAACCAAGCCTTATTTATTTTATGCTACTCATATCTTTAATTATATATTTGATTGTACTTATAAATCTACCAAGATTTTTAATGATGCCTTTCTTCCCAAGTTATGCAGCATTTACATTCCCTATGGTTATAAGTGCAATTGCATGTAAACTTACTACTGCGAAATTTTTAAGTAGCGCTAATCCAGGGATTGCAAATATAACTAAGATGATATTCACAGTAGAAACATGGATAGCTACTATACTTGTTGTATATGCATTAGTTAGATTTATTATGTTTATACTAATTGCAGATGAAGCAAAAAAGTAGGAGGAATTATGAAACCAGTTATTGATAGAACTTTTTGTATAGGTTGCGGAAGATGTGTAAATGTATGTCCAGAAGTTTTTAGATGGGAACCTGTAATTTTGGCAAAGGCAGAAGTTTATGCTGATGTGACCGATGCAACTAAAGCTAAAGTTGAGAATGCTGCAAAAGTTTGCCAGACTCAAGCAATAACAATTAATTAATGTTTTATTAGAACAACTAAGTAGATTTACTTAGTTGTTCTAATTTATTTGAACCTCTAAAAAGCTTGCTTTTTAGCTAAGGTTCCCTTATGGAACCTTCATTATTCAACATTTTTCAAAATGAAATTTTGAAAAATGTATATTATTAGAGGTTGCCTTAATTTTTGAAAGGATTATAATATGGAACCAAAATATAAAAATGGCGATGGAATATCATTCGACTATAAAGGTAAGACAGTGAGTGGAAACATCATATCTCAACCAAGAAATGTAAATGGTGTATACAAATACCAGACAGAATTTATGTATGAAGGCGATATGAATTATGATGATATACCTGAGACAGACATAAAAGGTATAGTATAATTATAGAATTTGAATATTGGGGAGGAAATGTTTATGAAACCAGTTATAGGTATTACACCAATGTTTGATACAGACAACAATATGGTATGGTTACATCCAGGATATTTTGGTGGTGTTGTTGAAGCAGGTGGTGATCCAGTGATGACACCTTGGACACTTGATAAGGAGACATTAATTGAATGCGTAAATAAATGTGATGGAATTTTATTTTCAGCAGGTCACGATGTACTTCCTGAATTATATGGTGAGAAGCAACTTAATGATTCTGTCATCACACTTCGTATGAAAGATGAGATGGAAAAAATAGTTCTTGATGAGGCACTCAAACAAAACAAAGCTATTTTTGGGATATGTAGAGGCGAGCAATTTATGAATGCAGGAATGGGTGGTACACTTTATCAAGATCTTGCAACACAACATCCATCAGATACTAATCATAGACAAAAACCACCTTATGATGAACCAGTACATAAGGTTACTATACTTAAAGACACTCCATTATATGAACTTGCAGGAGTAGAGGTTTTACCTGTAAATAGTACTCATCACCAGGCAGTTAAGGATCTTGGACCTACACTTAAGGCTATGGCTATATCAGAGGATGATCTTATAGAAGCATTTTATGACACTACTCGTAAATTTGTATGGGGAGTTCAATGGCATCCAGAATATGATTATGAAAAGAGTGAAGTAAGCAGAAAAATATTTAAGAAATTTGTAGATGCTTGCAAGTAAATCTGTGAAAGTTTAATAAAGAAATAAAGTAGCGACAAGATAAATCGTAGGGGCGAGTACAAACAATCGTAGGGGCGAGCACAAATAATCGTAGGGGCGAGTACAAACAATCGTAGGGGCGAGTACAAACAATCGTAGGGGCGAGCACTGCGAGCCCGTTATAGGAGATACATGAATAATTATATAGGAATTGATATAGGCTCTACAAATTCCAAGATAGCTGTTCTTGATGAGAAAGATAATTTAATAGAAACTTTCGTAAGTTCTACTGGTTTTAGCAGCAAAGATACTGCGAAAAAACTTATGGACGAAGTGACATCAAGTGGTATAAGCCGTGGTAATGCCAAAGTTGTAGCAACAGGTTATGGGCGAGTGTCGGTTGATGATTCTGATAAGACGGTGACAGAAATCACTTGCCATGCAAAAGGTGCAGTATACCTTTTTAAGAATAAAAATCTTGTAATCATAGACATCGGCGGACAGGATACTAAGATTATAGAAGTTGAAGATGGCAATGTGAAAGATTTTATAATGAATGATAAGTGCTCCGCTGGTACAGGCAGGTTTCTTGATGTAATGGCGAGGACGATGGAGCTTGATATACCTAAGCTCTGCGAGCTTGCAAAAACTGGTGGTGGAGTTACGATTAGTTCTCTTTGCACTGTATTTGCCGAATCTGAGATAATAAGTCTTATAGGTAGATCTGAAAAGAAAGAAAACATAGCAAATGCCGTCGTTATGTCTATAGTTCAAAAAGTAGCAAGTCAGACAAAAAAAGTGAGTTTGGTGGGAAAACAAGTGTGCCTAACGGGTGGACTTTGTGATATGGATTTTATATTAGATGCACTGTCAAAATCATTTGGAGTGAAAGTAGTAAGCGATAAAAATGCAAGATTTGCTGGAGCAATTGGTGCAGCGCTTTATGCGAAAGGATTAAAATAGTAAGAACTAATGAGTGTTAATGAATTGCCAAAAAAATTTGAAGAATTTGGAGAAGCAAGGCGACTTGGCTTTTTGAAAGCAAAAGAATATAAAGATAAGGGTGGAAGACTTGCTGGTATCTTTTGTACATTTACACCACTTGAGATATTTGATGCTGCGGGGATAGTGCCTGTATCACTTTGTGGGACAAGCGAAGAAACTATACCAGATGCTGAAGTTAACCTTCCAAAGAACCTTTGTCCACTTATAAAATCAAGCTATGGATTTGCGGTATCAGATAAATGTCCTTATACATATTTTTCAGATATCATAGTTGGCGAGACAACTTGTGATGGCAAGAAGAAAATGTATGAATTGCTTTCTGAAATAAAGGATACGTATATCTTGCATCTACCACAAGGCGTAGATAGACCATATGTACTTGATATGTGGGAATCAGAGATACGTCTTCTCAAAGAAAAATTTGAAAAGAAATTTGGTATAACTATAACTGATGATGATGTGAGAACAGCATGCGTAAAAAGAAATAAAGAGAGACTTTTGAAAGTTAAAATGTTTGAACTCAGCAAGTCAACACCACCTAAAAATTATTATAAGGGTATCCATAAAGTTGTTGATAGTTTGAATTTTACTTTTGACCTTGATGAGACAATGAAAAGTATTGAAAAAATGCATGATGATATAGAAGAGAATTATAGAATAAATGGAAGCCCAGTAAAACTTACAGATAAAAGAATTATGATTACAGGATGCCCTATATCAGGAGTTGCTGATAAGACTATTGGTGTCGTAGAAGACAATGGTGGTGTAGTTGTAGTGATGGATAGTTGTAGCGGTATAAAACCTGCAAGAAATCTTGTAGATGTAGAAGCACAAAATATTTACCGTGCTATAGCAGAGAGATACATAAAGATAGGGTGTGCTGTGATGACTCCAAATGAAAACCGGATGAAAATGATTAGAGAACTTGTAGATGAATATAAAGTTGAAGGAATAATTGATGTAGTGCTTCAGTCTTGCCATCCTTTCAGTGTAGAGAGATATCAAGTTAAAAAGCTTTCGGAAGGCTTGGGGGTACCTTATATGTCTATTGAGACGGATTATTCTACATCAGATGTTGGTCAGCTTACTACAAGAATACAAGCATTTATTGAGATGTTATAAAAAATGTTATAAAAAGTGTTATAAAAAAGGAGAGAAAAGATTATGGTAAAAGTAAATGGAATGGGAAAAAATTGTCCAATACCACTTATTGAGACAAAAAAAGCAGTAAAAGCACTTACATCACCTGATACTGTAGAAGTTATGGTAGATAATAATATGGCTGTGAAAAATATCACACGTTTTGCAACAGATAGTGGTTACAAAATTACTACAGACAAAATAAGCGATAAGGAGTATAAGCTTACTATCGAAGTTGCTGAAATTAAATCTGAAGAAGAGAAGAAGATGGCTGAATCATGTGCTGCGTGTGGTGCTACAGACAATACAGGAAATGTAGTAGTAGCCATAGGTTCTGATAAGATGGGATGTGGTGACGAGAAACTTGGTAAGAATCTTATGAAGGCATTTATATATTCTTTATCTCAAGCTGAAGTTCATCCAAAGACTATGCTTTTCTACAATGGCGGAGCTAATCTTACTTGTGAAGGTTCCTTATCACTTCCTGACCTTGAGAATCTCAAAGAACTTGGGACTAAGATCTACACTTGTGGAACTTGTCTTGACTTCTATGGCCTAAAAGAAAAATTAAAAGTTGGAGAAGTTACTAACATGTATGACATAGTATCGACTATGGAATCGGCAAGTTTAGTGATAAGACCATAAGAGTTTTCTAGTCAACACATATAGGGGCTATCGCCCCTATTTTTTTTGATTAATTTGTGATATAATTAAAAAGTGTTAAAAAAATGGCCTAGTCTTGTTGTATCATTCAATAAGACCGTAGATGCTATGGCAGTAGAAGAATACTGCCTGAAAAATAATATAGCAGGAAGACTTATTCCACTCCCTAAAGAAATTTCTTCTGGGTGTGGTTTGGCGTGGAAGTGTGAATTAAATAATAAGCCTATTATGGAAAAAATACTTAAAGAAATAAATATCGATTACGATAAGATGACTGAAATTATGATTTAGGATCTTGTTATGCATGAACTTACAGAATTAATTAAAAATGATATGAAACCTGCACTTGGCGTTACAGAGCCTGGTGCTATAGCTTATGCTGTTTCAAAAGCGAAAGAGTATGTGGGCGGTGAATTAAAATCTATTGTAGTTAACCTTAATAGTGGCATGTATAAGAATGCTTTCACATGTGGCATACCAAATTGCAAAGAAGTTGGGAGTGAGTGGGCGGCAGCGCTTGGATATGTGGCTGGAGTTTCTGATTTAAAACTTCTATCTTTATCAAAGGTTAATGAAAAAGATAATGAGTTAGCAAAAAAATTAATCGATGATGGGAAAATTAAAATAAATCTTCGCGAGATAAGTAGCAACATATATATAGAGGCAATAGTGACGACAGTTAATTACATAGCGAAAGTTATAATAGAAGATGCCCATACTAATATAACTAAGATTATAGTAAATGATAAAATCGTATATGAAAAGCAAAAGAAAGAAATAAAGGTAGATGGAGTTAAAACAATTCACAAATATAAATTAAAAGACTTTATAGATTATGTAGATAGTGTCGATATCTCTGAAATCGAATTTGTGAAAGTTGCATATCAAGTCAATCTTGAACTTTTTGATGAGGCGATGAAGAGCGACAGAACAACATTTGCTCATGAACTTAAAAGGCAAAATGACGATAAGATTATATCAACTGATGAAAAGAATACTGCAAGTCTTCTATGCAACGCAGCAATTGAAGCAAGGGTTATAGGCCTTGATAAGCCTGCTATGAGTATAACTGGTTCCGGCGCTCATGGTATCATAGCAACTATGCCACTTTATGCAGTTTATAAGATAGAAAACTTATCTGATGAAAAATTATATAGGGCTACGATGCTTAGTTACCTAATATGTACCTATATAAAGGAGTATAGCGGAAAACTATCTGCATTTTGTGGATGTGCTATAGCAGCAGGAACGGGTATGGCATGCGCCATTGCTTATCTTAAAGGCGGAAAAGAGAAAGAATTAGAATATGTAGTAAGTAACATGGCATCTTCTATAACAGGTATGATCTGTGATGGTGGAAATCAAGGCTGTACTATGAAAGGCGTAGTTGCAGTTGATGCAGCGTTCCGATCAGTAAATTTTGCGATGAATGGTGTGCACATAGATAAAGTACATGGTATAAATGGCGATACTCCAGAAGACACTATGAGAAATATGGGACTGATTGCATCTCCTGGTATGGTTGGGACTGAAAAAACTATAGTTGATATATTTGAGAATAAATCTAATAGAAAAGTGTAAATATTATTTTTGATAAGAGGTGACTAATGATATATAAGGCTGGAGTTATAACTATAAGCACTAAAGGCGCGAAAGGCGAAAGAGTAGACACAAGTGGACCAAATCTCGTAAATGTTCTTAAGAATGAAGGCTTCGATGTAGTGTATGAAAATATAATTACAGATGATATAGATATTATAAAAAAAGAACTTATAAAAGTAAGTGACGATAACATCAATCTTATAATTACAACTGGAGGCACTGGATTTTCTAAAACTGATGTGACACCTGAGGCTACACTTGCTGTCATAGAAAAAGAAGTGCGAGGAATACCCGAGATGATGAGAAACTTAACATATAAGATAACTGATAAAAGTATCTTATCAAGAGGAGTAGCTGGCATAAGAAATAAAACTCTTATCATCAATCTGCCTGGATCAAAGAAGGCTTCTGAAGAAAACTTTAATGCTATAAAAGAGCCTATAAAACATGGCATAGAGATACTGTTAACAGACGGATCTAATGATTGTGCTAATTAGTTATAATGGAGGGCGCAGATGGCAAAGTTATATTTTTATTATGGGGCGATGGGTTCAAGTAAGACAGCGAATGCTCTTATGACTCATTTCAATTATGAGGAAGTGGGACAGAAAGCATTACTTTGTAAACCTAAAATTGATGATCGCTTTGGTAAAGATGTAATACATAGTAGAATTGGTCTTGAACATGAATCGATATTTTTAGAAGACCTTATCAAGATGTCAAAAGAAGAGATACAAAGTTATGATTGTATAATTGTTGATGAAGTGCAATTTGCAACTAGAGAGCAAGTGGATTTTCTATCTGATATAGCAGATTTTTATGATGTGCCAGTTGTGTGTTATGGGCTCCGTGCTGATTTTCGCAATGAACTTTTCCCGGGTTCAGCGAGGATGCTTGCTATAGCTGACGTTATAAAGGAACTTAAAACTGTGTGCTGGTGTGGTAAGAAAGCAACTTGCAATACACGGTATAATGAAAATGGTATAGTTAGAGATGGCCCACAAGTTGTACTCGGTGGTAATGACAGCTATGTAGCACTTTGTAGGAAACATTTTAAAGAAGGCAAAATTAGAAAGGATAATTAAAAATGGAATTATCACATTTTGATGAAAATGGAAATGCTCGTATGGTTGATGTGAGTAACAAGAAAGTAACTAAGAGGGTTGCTATAGCGAGCGGAAAGATAAATATAGATGAAATTGCCTATGATGCGATTAGAAATGAAAAAATAAAAAAAGGTGATGTATTTGCTGTGGCAACAACTGCAGGTATCATGGCGGTAAAGAAAAATTTTGAGATAATTCCTATGTGCCATATTCTTAATATAACTCATGCTGAAATTAAGTGGAAGATTAATGATACTCCGGATAAAGATGGTAGATACGATATAAATTGTAAATGTATAGTTGAATGCGATGGAAAAACCGGAGTTGAGATGGAAGCTTTAACTGGAGTATCAGTTGCGCTCCTTACAGTCTACGATATGGTTAAGGCAGTTGATAAAAGCATGGTGATCAGTGATATATATCTTGAAGAAAAAGATGGTGGCAAGTCAGGACATATAGTTAATAAACTTTAGTATAGGAGAGACTTTATGAGGATTGCAATCTTAGGCTACGGAACAGTTGGAAAAGGTGCATACGATATCATAACAGAAAACAATATATCATATATTGAAGTTGCTAAAATCTTAAGACGATATGGTAGTAAATTAGAATTGCCTATAATGACTAATGATTTTAATGATATCTTAAAAGATGATACTATTGATACAGTTGTTGAGTGTATTGGTGGACTTGAACCAGCACGGACTTATGTAGTTGAAGCGATGAAACTAGGAAAGAATGTCGTCTCATCTAACAAGCTTCTTCTCGCAAATTGCTATGATGAACTTGTTACACTTTCGCATGAGAAAAACGTATATCTACTTTTTGAGGCATCAGTTGGTGGTGGCATACCTATCATAGAAAATCTTTCGAGGATAGGTTATGTAGATGAGATCACTGCATTTAGAGGCATAATCAACGCAACTATCAATTACATACTTTATAGAATGACTAATGAAGGAATCGATTTTGATGAAGCTCTTGAAGAAGCTAAGAAAAGAGGTTATGCGGAGCAGAATCCAAGTTCAGACATAGATGGTGATGATGTACTTTATAAAACGATAGTAGCAGCTAATGTAGCAAGTAAGAAATCATATCTTATAGATAATGCGATGAAATTTGGTGTTAGACACATCACTAAAGAAGATATAGATTTCTTTAAAGCGCATGATCTTGTGTGTAAATTAATTGCAGAATATAATAGTGTCAATAATTATATACTTGTTATGCCTCAACTTTTTGATAAGTATGAAGCGATAGCCAATGTAATATATAATAATAATTATATAGAAGTATTTTGCAAGACTGAAGGAAAATTAGCTTTTGAAGGTCAAGGCGCAGGTAGATACCCTACAGCTCATTCTGTAGTGCAAGATCTTGTAAGGATATATCAAGGAGCGAAGAAACCTATACTTACAACAGAAAAGGTAGACATATCATATAAGAATCTTGGAGGCAGATTTTATGTAAAAAGAAAAGGAGAGAAGGGCACATTCGTTGATAACATGAATGCTGAAGATCTTAAATCAAGCGATATACTTTTTGTAGCGAAGGTCAATAATTAATATTATCGAAAGGGTATTATGATTAAAGTAGCAAAATTTGGTGGTTCAAGCGTTGCGAATGCAACTCAGTTTGAAAAAGTAAAAAAAATAGTTGACTCTGATAAAAGTAGGAAGTTTATAGTTACCTCAGCTTGTGGCAAGTCAGATAAAGAAGATAACAAAGTAACAGATCTCTTATATGTTGCACATGCCCATCTCAAATACAAACTTTCAGCTGACGATATATTTAAATTAATTGAAGATAAATATTATAGTATCAAAGAAGAGTTAAACCTTAAGATTGATTTAAATACAGAATTCGATAAGATAAAAAGTGATATAAAGAAAAGTAATGATGTAGACTATCTTGTATCAAGGGGAGAATATCTTACTGCACTTATGCTTGCAGAATACCTTGACGCAGAGTTCATTGATGCTAGAGATGTATTTAAGTTCAATTACGATGGCGTAATCAATATGGAACTTACTGGTATCGCATTACATAATGCGATCAACACCGATAAAAAGATTGTGTTCCCTGGATTCTATGGCTCTATGCCTGATGGCAAGATTAAAGTCATGAGTAGAGGCGGATCTGATATAACTGGTGCTATACTTGCAAATATCTTTGATGTAGACTTGTATGAAAACTTTACCGATGTATCAGGGATCTTAGTTTGTGATCCACGGATAGTAGATAATCCACACAGAATTAAGAATATAACTTATAATGAGCTTCGTGAGATGAGTTATATGGGGGCGAATGTCTTACATGACGAAGCGGTATTTCCTGCAAGAGATAAGAATATACCTATTAATATTAAAAATACAAATGATCCTGAAAATGAAGGCACTATGATACTTGAATCGTGTGATGAGGTTGATAAGGTGGAGAAGCCATATGCAATAACTGGCATCACAGGCAAAAAAGATTTCTCTGTCATCACTTGTATAAAGAGCCACATATCAAGTGAGGTAGGTTCCCTGAAAAAGATTTTAGAAGTTTTTGAAAAGTATGGTATAAGCATAGAGTCTTGTCCATCAAGTATAGATAGTGTATCTGTAGTTGTAGAAACTGAGAAGATAAAAGAATATCTTTATGAGATAGTTTCAAAACTTAAAGATGAGTTGGATTGTGACGATGTGCATATCACAGAAGGCATATCACTAATTGCTGTAGTTGGCAGAGCGATGGTCAACAAAAAAGGTATGTCAGGAAAGATATTTGCAACCCTTGGTGAAAATGATATCAATATCAAAACAATATCACAAGGCACTGATGAGATATGCATAGTTGTAGGGGTTGAAACTAAAGATTTTGAGAAAGCAATTAGATGTATATATAATAAGTTTATAGTTTAGGGCTCGCAAAGCTCGCCCATACAATCCGTAGGCGCGAGCTATGCGAGCGCCTCTTTAAAAAGGAGTGGAAATGAGACTTGGTATTTTAGGCGCAACTGGTGCCGTAGGACTACAGATGATAAAGTGCATAGAAGAACGAAATATCAATTGCGAATTGAGGCTTTTTGCATCTAAAAAATCAGAAGGAAAGAAAGTGATAGTTAATATATGTGGAAAGCCTACGGAGTTTACTATAGAAGAAGCTAAACCTACATCATTTGAAGGATTAGATTTCGTGCTTGGTGCAGTTGAAGCAGAGTTTGCAAGAGAATTTGCACCACACATAGTTAAGGCGAAAGCGATATTCATAGATAACTCTAATGCATTTCGTATGGATAAAGATGTGCCGCTTGTCGTACCTGAGATCAATGCTCATGATGCTAAGAATAATAAAGGTATAATTAGTAATCCTAATTGTTCTACTATAATAACTGATATGGCCATATATGGAATCAACAAAGTTTCAAAGATAAAGGCTATGGTTGCATCAACTTATCAAGCTGTAAGCGGTGCTGGTGTATATGGCATGAAGGCGCTTGATGAACAAGTAGAATACCTTTCATCACATAAGGATATACCCAATCATAAAATCACTGACATCACTAATGCGGGCTTTGAATCAAAGGCATTTAAAAATCAGATCGCATATAATCTTATACCTTGCATAGGCTCATTCATAGATAATGATTTTACGACCGAAGAGATGAAAATGCAAAATGAGACAAGAAAGATTATGCACTTGCCTGAGTTAAAAGTAACTTGCACTTGTGTAAGAGTGCCAGTTATGAGATCTCATAGTATAAGTGTAACTATGGATCTTGAGAAGAAACTTAGTGTCAAAGAAGTAAAAGAGATTTTAAAGAATACTAAAGGCGTAAGGCTCGTTGATGATAAAGATAATTTCCTTTATCCTATGCCACTTAATACTACTGACGTGGATATAGTTGAAGTTGGCAGAATAAGAGAGGACCTTGTGTTTGAAAATGGCATATCGCTTTTCTGCTCAGGCGACCAGATAAGAAAGGGAGCTGCGACTAATGCAGTTGAGATTTTGGAATTATTTATATAATGGAATATATTCTTAAAAAATCGAAAAGTAGGAGCATAAAATCGATACCACTTCCAAAAAGAGAGTTTAAAGGAAGAGATGTTGACGCAAAGAAAGCCCCTAAGAAAAGGAAGAAGAAAAGAAGTTTTCATATCTTTAGGAAGATTTTAGTTGCTCTTTTTGGAATAGGACTCTTATGTATGTTCTTAGGCCTTGGAATGGTGAAAGGTATCCTTGATAGTACGCCACCTCTCACTAGTTTTCACTTTGGACCTACGGCATTTGCTACTAAGATTATGGATAGAAATGGCAACACGATGGATACACTTGTTCAAGAGGGTTCTAATCGTGAGGCCGTTAAGTTTAGTGATATACCAGAGGTCCTTGTCAATGCATTCGTTGCTATAGAAGATGAGAGATTTTGGGAACACTCAGGTGTTGATTTTAGGTCTATAGCAAGAGCTATCTACGGCGTCATCAAATCTGATTCAAGTCGTGGTGGCGGATCTACTATAACTCAGCAGTTGATTAAGAACTCCGTCTTTGATGCTGCCCAAAACGAGAAAGGTTTCGAAAAATATGTAAGAAAACTTCAAGAACAATACATTGCTCTTCAATATGAATCACAAGCTGACATGTCAAAGAAAGAGATAAAAGAGCAGATCATGACAGACTACTTAAATACTATATATCTTGGAGCGAATACGCTTGGCGTTAAAGTTGCAGCAAGAAAATATTTTGATAAAGAATTATCAGAACTTACTATAAGTGAAGCGGCAGTCATAGCAAGTATCACTAAGAACCCAACTAAGAATAACCCTATAACACATCCTGAAAATAATAAGATACGCCAAAAACAGACACTAAAGAATATGAGAGACTTAAATTATATTACTGTAGATGAGTATAACGAAGCAATTAATGATGATGTGTATAGTCGCATACAAAATGTCGAAGTTAAAAATGAAAGTGTAGTATCTGTATATTCTTATTTTACTGAAGCGGTCATAGATCAGTTGCAGACAGATCTTGTGAAGAGACTTGGCTATACTCAGTCTCTTGCTAACAATCTTCTTTATAGTGGGGGTCTTAGAGTAGAGACTACTATGGACCCTGAGATACAGAAGATTGTAGATGCTGAGATCTCAAGTGAATCAAACTATGATGCAAAAAAGTATTCTATAGATTATAGGTTATCTATACACCATAGTGATGATACTCAGACTCATTATTCGCAGATTGATGTAGAGAATTATCATGTTAAAACTTTAAAAAATAAAAAATACGATGGTCTTTTTAAAACTAAAGACCTTGCTGATCAATATATTAATAGCTTTAAAGATTATGTTATAAAGGAAAGTGACACTGTACTTGCTGAATCGCTTAATTATATACTTGAACCACAGGCTTCATTTGTTATGATTAATCATAACACTGGTGAAGTTGTAGCTCTTTCTGGTGGAAGAGGTGAAAAGACAGTATCAAGGTCCTTAAATCGTGCAACGAATTCAAAAAGGCAGCCTGGTAGTACATTTAAAGTTGTTACATCATTTGCTCCTGCACTTGAGCTTTATAATAAGACGCTTGCGACGACTTATTATGATAGTGAGTATGTATATAAAGTAGGAAATACAACTAAGACTTTCAAAAACTGGTATTCATCTGGCTATCTTGGTTTCCAAAATATAAGAGCAGGCATAATATATTCACTAAATATAATAGCTTTGAGGTGCCTCATGGAAACTGTCACACCTGAAGTTGCTATAAAATATGCCAAAAGACTTGGTATAACATCACTCGATGAGGCGCAAGATGCTAATCCTGCTCTTGCACTTGGTGGACTCACATATGGTGTTACTAATCTAGAACTTACCAATGCATTTGCAACAATTGCAAGTGGTGGAAATCATCATGAACCTATACTTTACACTAAAGTTTATGATCATTATGGTAATGTGATACTTGATAATACAAAAAATAAAACTGATAGAGTTATGTCTAAAGGCAATGCATATCTACTTACATCTGCTATGGCAGCATCGATGGTTGGAGGTAAGGCATTTAGCAGCGGCAGTATGAATATAACTCCTACATCTACTCGTGCTCATTTTGATGGTATGGCTGTTGCAGGAAAATCAGGAACTACTACTAATAATAATGATTTGTGGTTTGTTGGCTTTACACCATATTACACTGCTGGTATCTGGGGTGGTTGCGATGAAAACCAATCATTGCAGGATACAAAAAGAGGTATCAACAATGGCGGAACTACCTTCCATAAGAATATATGGCGAAGAATTATGTCAACAGTTCACTCTACTCTTCCAAGAGAAGAATTTGAAAGACCAAATGGCCTAATCACGAGAAAGGTATGCAGAAAGTCAGGACTTCTTGCTACAGAAGGTTGTGAACATGACCCAAGAGGCAATGCAACATATGAGGAAGTATTTATCGACGGGACTCAACCAAGAAGAAGTTGTGATATGCATACTGCAATTGGACTTATGAATATACCAAGTAGGTATGAAGATCTAGAAACTGATGATTCAAAAGTTGCTGCGCAAAGCCTAGATGTCATACCTATCGTACCAGTGTTACCAACTGGCGAAACTCAAAGTAATGTAATAATAAGATATGCGGATTAAGAAGGAAAATATGATGAGAAAAATGCTTAAAAAAATAACAATAACTTTAATTATATTAAGCTTAGCACTCGGCCTTACATCGTGCATTCGTTTTCGTATAAACTATAATTATGATTACAAAAAAGTCTTTGACTATATCAGAGATATGTTCGCGAAGACATCTGAACCTCAAAATGAAGTTAGAGCTTCGGAAAGTATAATGGAAGAAACCGACACTTATGATGAGATAGTATCGCTTGATGGATATGTCAAAACTCTATCAAAGTATAAATTGCCAGAAATTGGTGATGTGATAGGCGGTTTTACTGCCAAGATGATTTTTGACTATGAAGAGAAAAATGCTAAAGTGGTTATGTTTGAACATAAAAAAACTGGTGCAGTATGCTTTCTTATATCAAATGATGATGTAGATAAGTCTGCATGTCTTGGTTTTAATACACTTGCCTATGATAATAAAGGCCTGCCACATGTATTTGAACATGCAACTCTTGGTGGTTCAAAAAGATACCCAAGTGCCAATTTATTTTTTGAGATGCTCAGTAAAACTTATAGCACATATTTAAATGCAAATACTTTACAGCAGGCGACAACCTTTCCTATGGGATCACTTTCTGATGAACAACTATTTGAATATTTCAAATTTTATATAGATGGTGTATTTGATCCAAATATAATTGATGATGAGAAATTGCTTGAGAGGGAAGCGTATAGGTATTCGCTTGCCGATAATGATAGCGATATCAATTTATCTGGGGTTGTGTATAGTGAAATGTCAGCACATGAAAGTATTATTCAAGCTACCGCATTTTATAATTCTGCTAGGGCTTTATATGAGGGAAGCTTCCTTGCATCTGAAGTTGGCGGTGTGACATCTGATATACCAAAAATTACTCATGAAGAGCTAAAGAATTTTCATGATACCTATTATCATCCAAGCAATATGGTTATGACCTTGTATGGAGATATAGACTATGAAAAATATCTTATATATGCTAACGATGAATATCTAAGTTTATATGATAGAAAAGACATTGATAAGAGTGACAAGAATTATGTTGAAGGTGATAATTACATCGAAAAACTTTATGATTTTCCAGTTGCCAGTGGTTCAGTGACAGAAAATAGTAGCATTATAACTTATGCATTGTCATGCAAAGATATGACTTTGTATGAGGCTGGGATATTTGATATAGTTTTAGAAGATCTACAAAGTGACGCAGGGTATCTTAGAACCAGGATTGAAGAGAAATTGCCTTATGCAGATTTCTATATTAATAACATGCTAGACTGCGAGAAACCATATATAGAATTTTGCTTTGAAAATGTAAATGAAGATGATAAGGCGATAGTTAAAGAGATTGTAGAAGGGGCATTGAACGATGAGGTTGAGTATGGATTCGATATCGAGTCGGTAAATTCTTATATAGATATCAATGAGATAGATAGGGAATTTGAAAAAGATTCACATGGATTTACTTATTACCTTCCAGGTTTTTATAGTATGGCATTTAAAGATAATGGTAAAGATCTTCTTGGATATTTTAAATACGCTAAGGGCAAAAGAGATGTAGAAAAAAGATATATTGACGGCACAGTTCAAGAACTTACTGAGAAATATCTTGGTGGCAATGGCAAGGTAGCGCTCACTGTGACATCGCCAAAGAGTGGTCTAGCAGAAAAGAAAAATGAAGAAAAGGCAGCATCGCTTAGAGACATGAAAGATAATATGATTAAAGATGAGATAGATAACTTGATTAAAGACACTAAGGACTATGACAAGTGGGTTGAATATGTCAATTCATATACTATAATTGATAAAGTTCGAGTTGCAAGTGTAAGTGCACTTCCTGAATATGTTCCAAAGTGTTATGCATATGAAGAAAATGTAGAAGGCATAAGATTTATAAGAAGCGATATAGATGATATAAAGTTTAGCAATATCAATATACTTCTTGATGCAAGTTCGGTACCATATGAAGATACTTTAAAACTGAAACTTCTATCAGAATTACTTTTATACTTACCAACTACAAATTATAATGACTATGATCTAAGCAATGAGTTTTCTTTTTGCTGTTATAATTATTCTTTGAGCCTTTACAATAATATATATTACAATGGTGGATATAATCCTTATCTTACTTTTAAGGTTACAGTCCTTGATAAGAATATTGACAAAGTCTTTGAATTAATTAGAGAGACATTATTTGAGACAAAGTTTGAAGATGTAGAAAAACTTAAAACTCTAGCTAGTAGAAATTATAACTTTATGAAGAATAGTTTTGAATCTGAACCATCTAACTATGCCACTGATCTAGCTTATGCGATCTCAGATCCTGATTATCTCTACAATGTGCATGTCGATGGCATAGATTATATGAATTATCTTCATGAAGTATCAAAACTTAGCAATGAAGATTTAAAAGAGTTGTTGCTTGATTGCAAAAATCTACTTGATAGTATTCTAAATAAAGATAAGATGGTTTGCGAAATCATATCAAATTTTGGTATGGTTAGTAATATTAAGAACAAAGTACTTAAACTAACTGAAGAGTTTAGGGAAGAAAGAAGAGAGCCTATATCTTATGACGAAAACTTACGTAAGTTTAAAAATAATATAGCGATAGTTAGTTCTGGAAATGTGCAGTATAATTATATCGTATTGCCACTTCGAGAAAAGTATGATAAATATGATTCAAGGCTTGACATTATGAATTGTTGGTTAGATAGCGACATACTTTATCCTGAGTTTAGAGTGAAGAGAAGTTGCTATGGAGCAAATGCAGAGACCAATCGTGATTATATGAGTATAGGTACATATAGGGATCCAAATTTAAAAGAAACATATGATGCCTATAGCTCTCTTATCGATATTATAAAATCGACTGATATGAGTGAAGAGGCATACGAAGATTACAGGATTAGTGCATTTTCAAAGTATTCTTATCCATCAACAAAATTTGGTGCTGCAAGTTCAGCTATAGATGAGATGCTTACGAACTGCGATGAAAAGATGCCAGAGAGACTTTTAAGATATATGAGAGACATTAAAGAAGCTACAATCGATGATATGAAGGAACTTAAAGAGCTATATATTGAGATGTTAACAAAAGGCTACAAAATATCTGCTGGAAACAATGAGCTAATTGCAAAAAATAGTGATTTGTTTGACGAGATAATATATGATTATATAAACTAAAATAGTTGGGACATACATTGTTATAGACTTTTATATGTTTTTTTGTTATAATTCATCTAATGAAGAAATTGGTAGTAGATGCGACAATTGAAAACACATCTAATGTCTTAAGTTTTATTGATGAAGAACTTGAGCGGTTAGATTGTAACCTAATAGCTAAGACAAAACTTGATGTAGCGGTAGACGAGATTTTTTCAAATATTGCCAATTATGCTTACGAAGGAAAAGGTGGTAAGGCAACTATAGCGATTGACTATGTAAAAGATGACAATAAGGTTATAATAAAATTCGTTGATGAAGGTGTGCCTTATAATCCGCTTGAAAAGGAAGACCCAGATATAACATTGCCTATTGAGAAAAGAGTGATTGGTGGACTAGGTATATTGATAGTAAAGAAAAGCATGGACAATGTTACATACGAGTACAAAGATAACAAAAATATATTAATAATAGAAAAGATAATATAGGAGGACATTATTATGACTATAGGGATTAATAAGGAAGGCGAGAAATTAACAGTTAGTCCAGAGGGTAGAATCGATGCAGTGACTGCTACTGAGTTTTCAAAATCTATCGATGATAATATTGCTGGAGTTAAAGAACTTGTTTTTGATTTTGCTAAACTTGATTATATATCATCTGCAGGTCTTCGTGTACTTCTTACATCACAGAAGAATATGAGTAAGTCTGGCGGTAGCATGAAACTTATACATGTTGCTGATGTTATAATGGATGTATTTAACATAACTGGATTTGCCGATATACTTACTATAGAGTAAAATCTTGACAAAAATCTAAATTATGATAGAATATTAAAGTTGCATTTATTGCTGGTATAGCTCAATCGGTAGAGCAACTGATTTGTAATCAGTAGGTTGACGGTTCAAGTCCGCCTACCAGCT
>DGGU01000028.1 GCA_002392345.1 Lachnospiraceae bacterium UBA3866 | reverse complement strand
GTCGTCGAAGGTGGGGTCGATGATTGGGGTTAAGTCGTAACAAGGTAGCCGTATCTGAAGGTGCGGCTGGATCACCTCCTTTCTAAATATATAGTAGGGCTTCTGTATTTATTTAGTTGGCATTGTATGAAAAGCAAGCATTGCTTGCTTTGAATAAATGACAACTAAATTAACTCATCGAGCGAAGCGAGATGAAAAAATAGTTGGCATTGCTTGCTTTGAAGTTTTTTTGTAGGGGCGAGCCCGCTTCGGAACTATAGCTCAGTTGGTTAGAGCACTCGGCTGATAACCGAGAGGTCGGTGGTTCGAGTCCACTTGGTTCCATTCCGGTTACGATACGCTTAAGGGACACACCCGTTCCCATATCGAACACGACGGTTAAGCCTTAAGCGGCCGAAGATTCTACGCTGGTAACGGCGTGGTAAAATAGGTGGTAGCCGGTTTTTTTATTGCTTATTTTCATTGCATTTGCAAAAGAGAGTTAATTATGATAGAATTAAGGAAACACTGATTAAAGCAAATTTGAAAAGGGGTATACTATGGTTAAAAAAATATTAGCACTTACTTTAATGTTTATAATTATATCTACAAGTAGCGTTTTCGCATATCAATGGGTAAGCGATGGTGACTATTGGTATGTTGTTGATGAAACTAAAGGAGAGTTTCTTGAACATACTTTGTATGATGTAGGAAGTGATGTATATCTCCTTGGTGAGGAAGGTAAGATGGTTACAGGCTGGTGGAGAAATGCTGACACAAATGCATATTACTTTTTCTCTAACAAGCATGACAAAGACTATGGTGGTATGCTTTTTGGTTTGCATGTGATTGATGGATACACTCGTTATTTTAATGATAATGGTACACTCGCTACATCAGATAGTAAGGGCACTTATAAAAATGTATATGGCGAATACTATGCTGACTTCAATGGTAACCTATATTATTCTAATAAACTTTTAAGAGATACATCTAATGCAAAGTCAGAGTTTTACACCAATGAATTATATTATACTCATGAAACACTCAATAATTTCTTCCTTGCAAATTATGATCTAGGATTTCGCAATCTTGAAGTTGTGCCAAGCGGCTTGACTGCAGCTAAAACTGTGAGGACAAGAGATATGGCAATCGATGGTCAGGATTATGCAGTGGACATTGGTGGTCGCACAATTTCAAGTAAGATAACAACAAACGGGATTAGTTCTTTAGAGAAGATAGGTCCAAGAGCTAACATGGAATAAATGAGAGGAAGCGCCCTTGGGGCGCCCTTTTTTTTAATATGAGATTCACTATAAAGACAATCGGCTGCAAAGTCAATACATATGAATCGAATAAGATTAGAGATGATCTTATAAAGTTAGGTTTTGATTACATCGATGTCAATAATAAGGATGAATATAAAAACCTTGATTATTATATAGTCAACACCTGTAGCGTGACTGCGATAGCAGATAAAAAGTCGCGACAGATGCTTCATCTTGCGAAGAAATACAATCCTAATGTCAAAGTCATCGCGATAGGCTGCCTCATCGATTCGCTTGATGCAAGCCCACTCCTAGGAGTAGACTACATCCTATCAAATAAACAAAAATCCACCCTGCCCGATCTAATAAAAGACCTTGCACAGGTGCACTCCGCGTCCCTTCGTGAAAATCTAGAGGCAAGCACTACGCCCGAGCGCTTACGAAGCGAGCTTGTCGAGCGAAGTGCGACAAAGTGCCCTTGGGGTGCGAGTCCCCGCGCCTTCATCAAAATTCAAGACGGCTGCGACGAGTATTGCACCTACTGCCTCATACCTTATCTTCGTGGCCATATAAAATCTCGTGACGATGATGACATTGTAAGCGAGATAACGAACAAGGTAAAAAATGGTGTCAAAGAAGTAGTTCTTACAGGTATACACTTGAGTTCGTTTGGCCTTGATAGAGAAAATATCTCTTATGAGAGAGAAGGAGCTATCAGTATAGCACAAGCTTCGCTAACTAAAATTATAGAAAAAATTGCAAATATTAAAGTTGACATAGAAGGCGAAACTAAAGAGATACTTCGTATAAGACTTGGTTCGCTTGAGCCACGGATCATAGACGAAGGTTTTATAAAATTTCTTACAGATGAAGAAAGTCTTGTGTCTAAAAAATTCTGTCCAAACTTCTGCCTTTCACTTCAATCAGGATCAGATAAGATACTTACGAGCATGAATAGACATTATACGATAGCTGATTTTAAGAATGCCTGTGACCTGATAAGAAAATATATGAAAGATGCAACTATAACTACTGATGTTATAGTAGGGTTTCCTGGAGAGACAGATGAAGATTTTGAAGAGAGCCTTGAATTCGTGAAGAGCATGAGATTTTACAATCCAAATATCTTTCCGTATTCTATACGAAAAGGAACAAAGGCAGCGACATTTCCCAATCAACTTACGAATAAGGTAAAGCACGATAGGTGTGTTAAGATGATCTATGAATGCGAGAAAATATCTAAAGAAATCGAATCCTTATATGCAGGGGATGTAAGCTATGCGCCCGAGCGCTTACGAAGCGAGCTTGTCGAGCGAATGCGACGCCCGAGCGAAGCGACAAAGTACTCTTGGGGTGCAAAGTGCCCTTGGGGTGCGAGCCCATATAAAATTGGCGACATAATTAATGGCATTCTAATTGAGGAAATTATAGAAGAAGATGGCAAAAAATACGCAGTTGGCTATACAAAAAATTACATAAAGAGGAAAATACAGATATGAGAAAAGATAGAATTGTTATTATCGGTTCCACCGGTAGCATCGGTACTCAAACCATAGACGTCATAAAGACAGTCGGCGATAAAGAGATAGTAGGCTTATCTTGTAATACCGATATAAGAAAACTCTTAAAGCAAGTGAAGGATACCAAGGCGAAGTTCGTCGCTATCCATGATGAGAAGTCTGCTGATGACTTTAAAAGCCTCTGCAAAAAAAACAAAATAAATGTCAAAATATTTACCGGACTTAAAGGGTTACAGAAACTTGCATCACTTAAAGAAGCGGACATGGTCATGGTGTCTGTTGTTGGCATGATTGGCATAAGACCAACGATTGCAGCCATCAAAGCGAAAAAAACTATCTGCCTTGCCAACAAAGAAACTCTAGTTTGCGCAGGCGACATCATAATGCCTCTTGTAAGGAAGTATGATATTGATCTAAGGCCAGTTGATTCAGAACATTCTGCTATATGGCAATGTCTAGTCGGTGAGAAACACGAAAATATAAAAAAGATAATTATAACAGCATCAGGTGGACCATTCTATGGAAAGAAAAGATATGAACTTAAGAAGATAAAAGTTAAAGACGCACTTAATCATCCTAATTGGTCAATGGGGAGAAAGATAACTATAGATAGTTCAACTCTCGTCAATAAAGGTCTTGAAGTTATAGAAGCTCATCATCTTTTTAATGTGCCATATGATAGGATTGATATAGTTGTCCAAAGGGAATCATTGATACACAGCATGGTTGAGTTTGTCGATGGAGCTATAAAGGCGGAGATCAATGTCCCATCGATGAAGATACCTATTGAGTATGCCATCTATAAAACCAACCGTAAGTTTGTAAATGAGAAAAGAGTTGATTTCACTAAAGTTGATAAGCTAAGTTTTGGTAGACCTGATTTGAAGACATTTAAAGGTTTGAAACTTATGTATGATGCAGTAAAGATAGGTGGTCTCATGCCAGCAGTTTATAATGCATTAAATGAAGTTGCCGTCAGGGAGTTTCTTAACGAAAAGATAGGATATCTTGACATAGCGGATTTTATAGAGAAGGGCATGAAAGAGTTTATAAAAAAGAAACTTAATAAGAAAAAATATACTATAGAAGATATTGAAGCAACTATGAGTTTTGCTAAAGACATGATTGTAAGAAAAAAGATTAAAAACTATAAGAAATAGTTCAATAACTTATGAAAAAAGGATTAAGAATATAGATTTTTACACATAGCACTTGCAAAAAAATGTGATTTTAAGTAAAATAATAGTATGGATAAAGGCGTAACACAAATTATATATACCAGAAATGAAGAGCAAGGTACAGAGGTTGATGTAAAAGAAGTGCTTGCGAAAGTTTATGCTGCTCTTAAAGAAAAAGGATATAATCCTACAAATCAGATAGTGCAGTATATCATGTCAGGTGAGCCTCTTTTTATAACAAGCCACAATAGCGCACGTTCTCTTATAACTAAGGTTGAAAGAGACGAGTTGGTTGAAGAACTTGTAAAATCATACATTGACCATAATTTTAAAGAAATTTAATTGCAAAGGTTTAGCAACTCAAAATTCTGAGTTGTATGACCTTGCATTAATATATGTCAGTGAAATAATTTAATAATTGTTTTCACTTTTCCTTTGCGAAAAGTTCTTTTTTTGTGTGTGAGACAAAACGAAAATTTTTGGGCATCGACTACGGAGACTTCACCATCGGTCTCGCGATTTTTGATGTAGAGACTGATTACATATATCCATACAAAACGATATATAGAGATAGAGCCAATGTATTAAGGAAAAGTATTCGTGAGATAGTTGAGATAGTAGATAAGGAAAATATCACTGACATAGTCATAGGCTACCCTCTCAACATGGATGACACCGAAGGCGACCGAGTTGAAAAGGTTAAAAAATTTAAAACATTATTAGAGCATAAATTAGGAACCCCAGTAGTAGAAAATCGTAGGGGGAAAACAGTCCAGTGGACTGTTTTCCACTGCGAGCCCGCTCCCGCAACTTGTAGGGGCGAGCACTGCGAGCCCGTTCGCATTCATTTACAAGACGAACGGCTTACTACTAAAGAAGCCCGTGAGTTACTTAAATCCCACGGCATAAAAAAAGCCGATGAAAAAAAATATATCGACCAAGTAGCAGCAGAGATAATACTGCAAGATTATAAAAGAAAGGAACAACATGAGTAAAGAAAAGCAAAATATCATAACTCTATCAAGTGACGACGGCGACATAGAAGTCGAAGTCATCGATCAGACTATAGTAGAAGGAACTACCTATCTTTTGGTTGCAGACCTTGTAACGGATGAAGATGATGAAGGCGACTGCTATATATTAAAAGATGTATCAAAGCCTGACAGCGAGTTTGCTGATTATGAAGTAGTGTCTGACGAGGAAGCAGATGGCATCTTTGATATATTTGAAAACATGCTAAAAGATGAAGTGAAACTAGAAAAGGAGTAATACATGGAAATTAACAAACTAAAAAACTTTGAAGAATATTTTGAGAAAAATATGAGCAATAATAATTCTCAGAATCATAATTCTAAACCTAAGCAAAAAAGCAACAAACAAAATAACAAACAGAACAACAAACAGAACAACAAACAACAGAACAACAAGCAACAGAGCAACAAGCAACAGAACAACAAGCAGCAGAATAACAAACAACAGCATAACAAGCAGCAAAATAACAAACATCAAAACGAATTGAGTTTCATAGAACGAATGACTGCTCGTAATAGAAAGTTTCTTGAGAACTATAACCCAAAAAAGAATGCTAAGATTAAAATCATACCACTTGGTGGCCTTAATGCTATCGGCATGAATATAACTGTCATAGAAGATGAAAATGATATCATAGTCGTTGACTGCGGTAATGCCTTCCCATCTGAAGATATGCTTGGTATAGATCTTGTTATTCCAGATGTCTCATACCTAAAAAAGAATCAACATAAAATCAGAGGTATGGTTTTAACTCACGGTCATGAAGACCACATAGGAGCTATACCATACATACTTAAAGAACTCAATATGCCAATCTATGGGACAAAGCTAACTCTTGCTCTTGTAGAAGGGAAGTTGAAAGAACATGAAGTGGTGGGATATAAATTAAACACAGTTAATTTTTCTGATGTCATAAAACTTGGAAATATCTATGTAGAGTTTATAAAGACTAATCATAGCATAGCTGATTCAGCGGCACTTGCCATCTATACAAGAGCTGGCATCATCATGCACACTGGTGATTTTAAAGTAGATTACACACCAGTATTCGGTGACAGCATAGACCTTTCGCATTTTGCTGAGATTGGTCGCATGGGAGTTTTGGCCCTACTTTCTGATTCAACTAACGCCATAAAGCCTGGATTTACTATGAGTGAGAAGACTGTTGGAAAGATATTTGACTCTATATTTAATGAATATTCAAGTGAGCGAATTATAGTATCAACATTTGCATCTAATGTTGATAGAGTTCAACAAGTTATAGATACGGCAGCAAAGTACGGAAGAAAGGTTGCCATAGAAGGCCGTAGTATGATTAATATAATCAACATCGCCACAGAACTCGGATATATAGATGTGCCAAAAGGAACTCTTATCAACACTGATATGCT
Organism: Lachnospiraceae bacterium UBA3866; assembly: GCA_002392345.1. Taxonomy (GTDB): domain Bacteria; phylum Bacillota; class Clostridia; order Lachnospirales; family Lachnospiraceae; genus UBA3633. Next base: position 3,054 of record DGGU01000028.1, on the reverse strand, counting down.
AAAAAACTATCCTGACCATAAGACTGTAGTTATAACAACTGGCAGTCAGGGTGAATCAATGGCAGCACTTTCTCGTATGGCGCAGGGCACCAATAAGAAAGTCAACATCAAGCAAGGTGATGTGGTGATTTTATCATCAACTCCGATACCAGGCAATGAAAAAGCAGTCAATAAAGTTATAGACGAATTATATAGAAAGCATGCTACTGTCATCCACCAGGATACTCACGTATCAGGCCACGCCTGTGCAGAAGAATTAAAGCTAATCTATACACTTATCGGGCCAAAATATGCTATACCAATTCACGGCGAATATAGACATAGGAGAGAGGCGGCAAGCATTGCCAATTCTGTAGGCGTTGAGAAAGATAAGTGCCTACTCATAGAAGTTGGTGATGTACTTGAGATATGTGAGGATGAAGCAAAAGTCATCGACCATGTATCAGCTACTGGCATCAATGTAGATGGACTTGGTGTAGGAGATGTCGGCAACATAGTGCTTAAAGATCGCCAAAATCTTGCAAGTAGCGGTATAGTGATTATAGCTTTGGCACTTGAGTCAAGTTCATCCAATATCATCTCGGGACCAGATATCGTATCCAAAGGTTTTGTATATATGAAGGAGTCTGGCGAACTTATAGATGGTCTTAAAGAAGTTGTGAAGAACACTGTCGACGAGTTTAGAAAAGATAATGGCACTGATTGGAAGAAATTGAAATCAATGATAGCAACGAGCGCAGACAAATATTTATGGAAGCAGATTGAAAGAGAACCACTGATTGTCCCTATCATAATAGACATCTAAGATTGCGCAATGAAAAAAAGCGGCTGGGACCGCTTTTTTTATTTATGTAAAAGGTAAAGAAATAGTACAAAATCGTAGGGGCGAGCACTGCGAGCCCGTTTTATTTCAGTTTTGAAAGATCCACACCTTTTGCTGAATGAAGCTTAGTAATATATACACCAGCAATCGTAACCTTAACCTCAGTCTTCACAGGCATTATCTTATATACCTTAGGGTCGCATATGAAACTCATAACCTGAGCACCGCCAGCCACATTGGCCTTGATGATGCGGGCCTTGACTATAGGAAATCTTCTCCATCTCATATAGAAAGGTATAGCTTCCTGAACTTGTTTCATAAGGCCAGAATCCTTAATATGAAGCTTCTGCTTATCTATAACAAGTAGGGTCATAGTCATAGACATCTGCTTCATGGTCTTCTCGGCATTGGCCTGCTTTTCCATAAGTTTAGACCCTGCGAAGTAAAGAACCACGAGTATGACTACTATGACAGCCAAAACTATGATAACTATATTTAAAACACTAATTAAAAACATGCTTAAATTATATCTTATGGAAGCCCCGTTTTACAATCTACTAACTCACATAATAATAACAATTATACTCACAATATACTCACAAAATGCTTGATTTTATCGTTTTTTTGTGCTAAAATAGTCAAATTGGCACTTTCCAGTGCCCTAGTTTTTTTGTGCCTAAATGGAGGTTTTGAATGAAAAAGAGTTTATTGCATCCGGAGAAATTTGCGAAGAACATTCGTATGAGTTTCTCCAAGAGAGAAGAAATCAAAGATATGCCAAATCTTATTGGCATACAAGAAGATTCTTTTGTCTGGTTTATTACAAAAGGTATAGTCGAAGTATTTAAAGACATCTTCCCTATAGAAGATCCTACAGGAAAGATTAGACTTGACTTTGTGGGAACAAGACTTGCAAAAGAAGTTAAGAAAGGTGAGAAGAGATACGACAGAGAAGAATGTAAGCAAAGAAATGCCACTTATGCATTTCCACTCTATGCTCGTTTCAGACTTGAGAAGAAAGATAGGAACGAAGTAGTTGAGCATGAAGTCTACATGAGTGACCTACCTTACATGACACCCAATGGTTCTTTTATAATCAATGGTGCAGAGAGAGTTGTGGTATCTCAGATGGTTCGTTCACCTGGCATCTATTTTGAGATGTCTCGTGACAAGATAGGTAACAGACTTTATGGATCTACACTTATCCCTAATCGTGGTGCATGGATAGAATATGATTCTGATGCCAATGACATCATGTGGGCTCGTGTAGATAGAACAAGAAAAGTCCCTGTCACAGTTTTCCTTCGTGCGCTTGGTTTATCAACTGATGATGACATCATCAATACTTTTGGTGAAGAGAAATATCTTAAAGCATCATTTGAAAAAGAACCAGAGGATGAAAGAAATCACGAGAGAGGCATCATAGAACTCTATAAGAAGATAAGACCAGGCGAGCAACTTTCAGTTGATGCCTGTGAATCGCTTTTTAGAAACGCACTTTTTGATGCTAAGCGTTATGATCTTGGCCGTGCAGGCAGATATAAATACAACAAAAAACTCCATTTTAGATATAGATTAAACAAACAAGTTCTTGCCAAAGATGTAGTTGATGAGACTACTGGCGAGATACTTGCTAAGAAAGGCACTCGTATAGATGAGGAGCTTGCAATCAGTATCCAAAACGCAGCTATCCCAGCTGTATGGGTTAAGATTGAAGGCGAAGAAGAACCACAGAAGATCTTGTCTTCTATGATGGTTGATATAAGAGAATACGTCAAAGGTGTAAAGGAAGAAGAATGGGAAGACATGGGTATAACTGAACTTGTGTATTATCCAATTCTTAGAAACATCCTTGATGAGAATAAGAAAAATAAAGCAGGTAAAGAAACTCTGCTTGAGACTATAAGAGAGAGAGCACTTGAACTCGTTCCTAAGCACGTAACTAAGGAAGACATAATTGCTTCTATCAATTATTTCTGTCATCTTTCTAAAGGAATCGGCAATACTGATGATATCGACCACCTTGGCAATCGTCGTATAAGAGCGGTAGGAGAACTTCTTCAGAACCAATATCGTATGGGATTATCAAGACTTGAGAGAGTGGTGAGAGAGAGAATGGTTGCCCTTCAGGTTGATGAGATGACTATCACAGGACTTATCAATACAAAGCCAGTGGCTTCTGCGATAAAAGAGTTCTTTGGTTCATCACAGCTTTCTCAGTTCATGGATCA
>DGGU01000035.1:6826-10181 GCA_002392345.1 Lachnospiraceae bacterium UBA3866 | reverse complement strand
ACAGAAGAAGTATTTTGAAGTTGGATCATGTTCTAATCTTACTGATGCACAGGCTAGAAGACTTAAGATAAGAATCAAAGGTGAGAAGGGAAATTATTTTGCACACACATTGAATAATACCTGTGTTGCGCCTCCTCGTATGCTTATAGCATTTTTAGAAAATAATTTAAAGGAAGATGGCACGGTCGCTATACCTACACCACTTCGCATGTATATGGGTGGAAAAGAGAAATTAATTCCTCGTTACAACTCTATAACAGCTAAGAAGAAGTAACATAGGGGATAACTCGAAAGGAGTATTCATGAAGATACTTGTAGCCGGTGGTGCTGGTTATATCGGCAGTCACGTAATTGTAGAACTGTATAAAAAAGGTCATAAGGCAGTATGCGTTGATAATCTATACAATTCTAAAATAAAAGCAGTAAAAAATATCGAGAAACTAATTGGTGAAAAACTGCCGTTTTATAAGATTGATTGCTGCGATAAGAAAAAACTAGAGACTGCATTTAAAAAAGAAAAATTTGATGCAGTTATGATGTTCCAAGGATATAAGGCAGTCGGTGAATCAGTCACAAAACCAGTAGCTTACTATCGCAACAATATAGATTCAGCGTTAACAATAATAGAACTTATGGATAAGTATAATGTGCATAATGTCATGTTTTCATCATCTGCGACAGTCTATGGCAAAAATGCAAAATCACCAATAACTGAGAAAGACAAAGCATTAATACTTAATGACATTACAAACCCTTATGGTGAGACTAAAGCTATGATAGAAAAGATACTTACTGATAAAGCTCATGCTGATAAGAGATTCAATGTCGTTTTGCTTCGTTATTTTAATCCAGTTGGCGCTCATGATTCAGGACTTTTAGGCGAAGATCCTAATGGCCTTCCAAATAATCTTATGCCTTATGTTGCTAAAGTAGCAACTGGTAAGCTTCCTTATCTTAAAGTATATGGCAATGACTATAAAACTAAGGATGGTACAGGTGTTCGTGATTATATCCATGTAGTTGACCTTGCTCTTGGCCATGTGGCAGCGCTTAAGTGCTATAAGAAGAAAAAAGAGAATGTCCACATATATAATCTTGGAACAGGCAAAGGGACTTCAGTCCTTGAACTTGTAAAAGCCTATGAAAAGGCTTCGGGAAAGAAGGTTAAATATAAAATTGTAGCAAGACGTGCTGGTGATGTAGATAGATTATATTGTAAGCCAGCTAAGGCCAATAAAGAACTTGGTTGGTATGCAAAAAGAGACTTATATAATATGTGCCTAACAAGCTACAATTTTGAAAATAAGTAGATGGCGAGTTTGTGCCAGAAAGGAGTATTATGATCACAAAAGATAAATTAGATAATTATAATTATGCAGAGGCTGAAAACTATGCCATGGATCTTTTTCACAAAGGTTTTACCTGCGCTGAGGCAGTTATGTATACTTTAAATAAATATCTTGATTTAGGACTTGATGAGAAGACATTCGCTATGTGTTCAGGTTTCCCGTGGGGACTTGGTGGTGGAGGCTGCTTATGTGGTGCACTTGCAGGAGCAAGTATGATAATTGGCACGAAATACGGCAGAAAGTCATTTGATGAGACAAGAAGCGATAAGTGCTTTCCAATCAATAATGACCTTCATGATGAGTTTAAGAAGGCAAATGGTGGCACATGTTGTAGAGTGCTTATGCATGGACTTGAAAGAAATGATCCAAAGAGAAAAGAAAATTGTTCCAATTATGTAAAAAATACGTTAAGGATAACTGTAGATTTGCTTAAAAAATACGAAGAATAGGAGGCAGTATGGCAAGAGAAACTGAATTATTGGAAGAAGAAAAAACTAAAAAGGCAATAGATGTGGATGCTCTTGATCCAGAAACTCTTGAAGTTGAAAAATTAATTGACCCAGAAGAAGTAAAAGAAGAGCCTATTGAAGTTCCTAATTATGAAGAAGAGATAGTCAAGATCATTCGTGGAAATTCATCGCCTAAACTTCTAAAAAGCAAATTAGAGGATTACCATGATAATAGCATAGCTGATGCTATGCAACTACTTAAAAAATCCGAGAGACAGAAACTTTATCGTATACTTGACCCAGAAACTTTGGGTGCTATATTTGAGTATGTATCTAAAGAAGATGCGAGCATATATATCAATGAGATGGACTTAAAAAAGGCATCTAAGGTTATATCAGAACTTGAGCCTGATACTGCAGTTGAGATACTTAGAGAACTTGAAAAAGGTAAGCGGACCCTTCTTATAGACTCAATGGAATCTGATGTAAGGAAAGACATCAAAGTCGTTGCATCATTTGACGAAGATGAGATTGGTAGCAAGATGACTACCAACTGCATAATTATAAATGATGATTTAAGTATAAGTGAAGCGATGGACGAATTAGTAGAACAGGCTAAGGAAAATGACAATATATCTACTATATTTGTTGAAGATAAAGATAGAGCATTTGTCGGTGCTATTGATTTAAAAGAACTTATAATTGCGAAAAAAACTATGCATCTAAAAGACCTTATCATGACTTCTTTCCCTTATGTCTATGGCCATGAAAATATAGATGATTGTATAGAAAGATTAAAGGACTATAGTGAGGGCTTGATCCCAGTACTTGATAACAATAATAGAATCTTAGGTGTTATAACATCTCAAAATCTAGTAGAAGTAGTCGATGAAGAGATGGGTGAAGACTATGCGAAGTTTGCTGGTTTGACTGCAGAGGAAGATCTTTCAGAACCACTTGTAGAGAGCCTTAAAAAGAGACTCCCTTGGCTCCTTATCCTTTTATGTCTTGGCATGTTTGTATCGACTGTAGTTGGTATATTTGAAGGGGTTATAGCTGGACTTCCTATAATTATGGCATTCCAGACTCTTATACTTGATATGTCAGGTAATGTTGGAACTCAGAGCCTTGCCGTTACTATAAGAGTGCTTATGGATGAAAATTTGACATTTAAGCAAAAGATAGATTTATTCTGGAAAGAGGTCAGAGTTGGATTTTGTAACGGCCTAATTCTTGCATCACTTTCATTTATCTTCCTTGGATTATATATACATTTTGTAAAGGGTAGACCTTGGGGACAGGCATATAGCATATCAGGATGTATTGGTATATCACTTATAGTTGCTATGATTATAAGTTCGACTCTCGGGACACTTATACCGATGTTCTTTAAGAAAATTAAAGTTGACCCTGCTGTAGCATCTGGTCCGCTTATCACTACTTTGAATGACCTTATAGCAGTGGTTACATATTATGGTGTTTCTTGGATACTTCTTATTAATGTGTTACAACTTGGTAGAGTAGTATAGATTATTGCTTCTGTAGCTCAGTTGGTAG
>DGGU01000035.1:0-6773 GCA_002392345.1 Lachnospiraceae bacterium UBA3866 | reverse complement strand
CAACGCATTCGTAATGCGTGGGTCGTGGGTTCAAGTCCCATCGGAAGCTTTTAAAATTATAAAGGGTAAGCCTTGCGAGCCCTTGTATTTGGGAAGGAAAGGAAAATATATGTCAAAAGAATTTAAATTCAGTTGCAGCGGTGGTTGAGCCGCTAAACTTTCTCCAAAGACTTTGGAGCAGGTACTTAGATCTCTGCCAAAAGGATTAAAGGATGATAATTTAATAGTTGGCTATGAGTCTAAAGATGATGCAGCTGTATATAAGATTAATGATGATGTGTCAGTCATTGAGACCCTGGATTTCTTCCCATCTATGGTTGAAGACCCATATTTGTTTGGGCAAATTGCAGCAACCAATAGTCTCTCTGATGTGTGGGCTATGGGTGGTAGACCTATAATGGCTTTAAACATCGCTGCATTCCCTGAAGACATGGACCCTGAGATTATAGAACAAGTCTTAAAAGGCGGTGCTGAGAAAGTAAGAGAAGCAGGCTGCGCTTTAAGTGGTGGACATACTATAGTGGATGAGAAAGCTTTGTATGGACTTGCTGTCACAGGTATTGTTGATACAAAGAAGGTCCTTAAGAATAATGGAGTAAAGGTTGGCGATAAGATTATACTTACTAAGCCACTTGGTGTAGGCATCATTCTCACTGCTCATCAATGTGAAATAGATACGAAAGAAGATTTTAATGATATTATAAAATCTATGACAACTCTTAATAAATATGCCGCAGAGATATTATTCAGATACAAAGTGAGTGCTTTGACTGATGTGACAGGATATGGCTTATATATCCATTTGAATGAGATGCTTAGTGATAAGCTTTCGGCTAAGCTTTATATAGATAAGCTTCCGGTAGTAAATGATAATGTAAGAAAATATGCAGAAGATGATTACTACACTGGTGGGGCTAAGAGAAATGAAGATATGATTAAAGAAAAGATAGATTTTGGTGATGCGAAAGAATGGATAAAGCAGCTTTGCTATGACCCACAGACAAGTGGAGGACTTCTTTGTTCTATAGATGCAAATGATGCTGATAAAGCTTTAGAAGAGCTTAATAAGCTTGATATAAAGAGTAGTATTATAGGTGAGATTGTTAATAAAGACGATAAGGCTATATACATGGTGTGACATGTAATATGACTAGAGGAACTTATCTTGAAATTTCATATGGCAAGCTTAAGCATAATTTAGAACTTGTAAAAAAACATGCAGGTTCTAAAAGCCTTATTTGTATGGTTAAAGATGACGCCTATGGCATGGGGGCATTAAACTTATCAAAAGTCCTTGAAAATGATCCCATGGTCAATGCATTTGCTGTTGCGAATCTAAAAGAAGCTTTGGAACTTAAAAATAGCGGGATAAAGAAAGATATAATCATTATTGGTCATGTGGATAAAACTTGTTATGAAGAAGTAATAGCTAATAATCTTATAAGTACAATTTCTACATATGATCAGGCAATGGAACTAAGTGAGGCTTCAAAGAAACTTTTTAAAGTTGCAAGAGTTGAAATTGCCATTGATACAGGCATGGGACGAATTGGATTTGATGTAAGCGATGAGACTATTAAAAGCATAAAGGACATTTCGTTATTATCTAATATTAAAATTTATGGTGTGTTTTCACATTTTTCTGTGTCAGACTGTGAGAAGGAAGATACGGAAAATGTTCAGTATACTAATAATCAAGAGTTAAAATTTAAAACTTTGATTGAGAACTTATCTAATCTTGGGGTAGATGTTGGGATGACATCTCTATCAAGTTCTGCAGGAATCTTTAAAGCCATCGGCATGGACTTTGACGCTGTCCGCCCTGGTATAATCTTATATGGCATAGCACCGAGCACTGCATTTCAAAATCTCGACCTTAAACCAATAATGTCATTAAAATCTCATATTGTCCATATAAAGAACATTGAACCAGAAACGTCAATTTCATATGGCAGGACATTTGTCTCTAAAGACAACATGAAAATAGCTACGATCTGTTGTGGCTATGGTGATGGCTATCCAAGGTCAGCTTCAAATAAGTCATCGGTAATCGTTAATGACAAGAAATGTAAAATTGTTGGTAGAATTACTATGGATATGCTTATGGTAGATGTGACAGATGTCGACTGCAAGGTTGATGATGAAGTGATACTTATAGGCGAAAGCAATAGTGAAAAGATTACGCTTGACACTCTCTCTGAAGAAACAGGAGAGTTCTCATACGAGCTGCTAACACGAATTAATAAGCGAGTTGATAGGATTTATATAGATTGAGATAGTATTAGTGATTTTTTTAAAAGCCCTGCATGGCAGGGCTATTTTTATGCAAAAATTCAGATTTTATGCAGAGACCCCCTATGCCGACCCCTTATCTTTTGATATTTGAAAAGGGGTGGTACTAGTATAAATACGATTATAAAGAATAAGGCTTATAGCGAGCAATTTTGGGCGCTTGGTCCTCGTAATGAGATTATCTAAGGCTTTAGAATTTTGCTAAAAGCAGCTGCAAAAAAGCTCAACGGACGAGCTCGCATCGTAAGGGCGAGCTATGTGAGCCCTTAAAAACGCTCGCTCTCTTATCCGGTGACTTTTTTGCAACTAACGCAAAATCCTAAAACCTAAGAAAATCTAAACATTACTGCGGAACCGCCAAAATTGCTGCTATAGCCTTATACATAACCGATTTATACAATAATTATAGTTTCAAAGATAACTAGGGTCGTAACAGCATTACATGAATAAAGCAAGTAGATTGATTAAGGGATATATAGCACTAATTTTAGTGCTTCTATTTAGTATAGAATCTTTCGCCGCCGTAGTTGGCGACAATGACGGTGCAGCCTTCATTACTAAGGCGGAGTTTGACTCATTAAAGAATGACTTTCAGAGCCAACTTGATACATATAACTCTTCAATAGATAACAAGATTGATGGGGCGATAGCGAGTTATCTTTCTGGAATATCAGTCGCAAAACAATCAAGTCCGCGAATTTTAGTTGACAATTATGAGGATATTGTGTGGGTAAATGATTTTTGGATGAAAGGGATAAAACGTACTTTTACTGGTCGAACCACTTATACAGAGATCACTAATGATTGGTTTGATGTTTCTCTTGGTGAACTTCGTATGAATCTACGTGGTACATTCAATATGTTTTTTTTCAACACATCTTCTTCGTATTCTCAACAAGTTTTGGAAGCTGGGTTTACTTATGGTGCCACTGCAGGTGGTGTCATGAAAGTTACTTTATGGGAAGGGCTCCCTGTGTGGGTTATGCGTGTAAAGCGAGAAGCCGCTGGAAGTTATAAAATTTCAGATAAAGACACCCCTGTGTTGGCTGTAGGTAATGCAGGGCAGGCATACCAATCAAAACCACATACTTTAGTGAAACCTTATGTCTCGGGCGCTTGGGAACCATATTCGTTTAGAAGTGTTAAGCCTCCTCTCGTGGATGTTATCGTTAATTCACCATCAGGTGATGAAATTTTGAATCTTGATTGGGTGTATCAAAGTGGCGGTGTGAATTATAACTATAATGAATCTATTACAGTGAATGAATTAGATTTTCCTGCAATAAATTACTCAATTACGCCTTCTAGACGGGAAGAAAATCAGATCTGGAGTTGGGCGAATAATTCGGCATCGCGTACTTCTATCAATAACAATGACACCTACTGGAGCGAGACAGATACTACTGAATATATAAAACGTGGAGTATCATTTCAGAAATGTGAATCTGAAAGCACTGCAAGGACTTTGTTTTCCAAATTTATGTACTCTATGTTTGGCGCCGATAATAATGATGATGTGAATCTTGCTGTAGATAAGGAATATGAATATGGTGAAAATTCATTGATTGATTTTTCTGATTCAAAAAAATATGGGACTGTGCAATACACAATAACTGAAGCTGCCCATAAAAATACTGGAAGGGATGCGATTGGTGAGACTAGTACTGATACAATAAATTGCACAACTGGGGGAAATAAAACCGGAATATTACAAGTTCCTCTGTGGCCACAAGTTAAATTTGGCACTCTATACTCTGGTAATTTTAAATATAATAACCAAAATTTAAGAATGGGGCAAGGATTTCCATTATACCTAAATGCAGAACAAGATGGTTACTTGCAAGTGACATTTGATTATAATGTTAAAGATCTGCTTGACGATAGCGAAAAGACAAGAAAAATTGCCGTTGATGTAAAAGATGGTGATTTTTTGGCAACTAAATCTGAAATATTAAAGGGCTATAAAAACATTGTTGATCCTAATAAAACAACTGAACCAATAACGAGAATAGAGCGATTACAATTTGATGATACTAGTTCTAATGCTCAATTAACTATTCCTGTAAAAAAAGAGCAAAGTGTCTGGTTAAGACTTGGACCTTATGATACAAGTAAAGGCATATATGCTTCTTTCAAAGATTTATCTATGAAATTTATTACAGATAATTAATTATAAGGCGGAAAATATTTATTACAAAAATACTTTAATATGCTGGAAATTAATTAGAGTTTGAAATTAAAGAAGGCAAGATATGTAAGATTTAACAAGGGGATTTTTGCCCCTTGTTTTTTACTATATGTCTTTTCCTACTCAAACCACTCGACTTTTCTGGTTGCGCTTATATTGACAATGATATATTAATATAGTAAAATATTGTAAAGACAACATCTTTACAGGGGCACATATGTCAGTATTAATTAATTTTAGAATTGATGAGAAATTAAAAAAGAGTCTGGACAAGGTTTGCGATGAACTTGGGATTACAATGAGTGCTGCATTTAATATGTTTGCAAAAGATCTTGTGAAAAATAGAAAGATTAATTTTTCTCTTGATAAGAAATTAGGTTCGGGGATAAGTATGAAGAAATTATACGATAAACTAGATAGTATAAGTGGGATAAAAAAAGATAGTAGAGAGATCGATGATAACTATTATGTCAATAAGGTTGGGAATATCATCATGTTAGTCCCTAAGGATAACCCATGGGAAGGCGTATTTGAAAGCTCAGGGCAGATATCTGATGATTTTATGAGTGAGAGAGTTCAAAGCGATTTTGAAGAAAGAGACACACTATGAAATATATGCTTGACACTAACATTTGCATCTATATATTAAAGCACAACAATGAGAATGTGCTGAAGAGATTTAATGAATGTACATATGGCGATATTTGTATCTCGAGCATAGTATATAGTGAATTAATGTATGGGATTGAGAAGAGTGCTAGCAGGGAGAAGAACTTGAATATCTTACTTAAGTTTCTGGCACCAATTAAAATCTGCGATTATGATGTGAATGCTTCCAAAGAATATGGTATTATACGAAGTGAACTAGAAAAGGAGAAAAATGTCATTGGACCAATGGATCTACTTATTGCAGCTCATGCCAAGGCACTAAGATTATCTCTTGTTACTAACAATGAGAGAGAGTTCAATAGAGTAGATGGCCTTAAAGTAGAAAACTGGGTGAATTAGTTATCTTATTTGACAATTTTTGGTGAAAATGATATAGCCCTGCATTGCAGGGCTATTTTTATGCAAAAATGCCGATTTTATGCAGGAGACCCTCTATACAGACCCCCTATTTTTTAAAAAAGCATGGAGGTTGTACTAGGGGCACGATAGTCCAGTGGACTATCGTGAGCTAACCAAGTTAAAAGAACATCATAGGTACGAGTGCGTAGTAAAGGTTGTAGCAAATAAATGAGTAAAAAGCTTGTAAAAACGGCAAAAAGAGCCCTTGGCCTCGTTTTTGCATTTTTATTGAGTATAGAGAGTTTTGCGGCGGTGGTGAGTGACAATGATGGTGCCGCTTTTGTCACAAAGGCAGAATTTGAGGCATTAAAAATTAATTTTGCTGATCAAATTACAAATTATAGTACAAGTATTGATCGAAAAATTGATGGAGCAATTGCGTTATATTTAGCTGCCTTAAATACTGATGTTAGGCTTGAGAATTATTGGGAAAAGTTAATGAAAAATACTAATAATAATTTTTGGTGGATGAATAACTGGGAAACAGGAACTGAAGTATTAACTCCAAATGTGGTAGCAAATATTGTGAGAGATTTATATATAGAGAGTTTTCAAGCAAGAGGTTATGGGTGGTGGCCATCTGCATGGAACTCAAATGGGTCTATTGCTAATATGCGACACTGGATCTGGGGTCAAAGTGGTGAGACTAATTTTGATTTTGGTAATGACATATATACAAGTGGGCAACGTACTGATAAAATAACATCAACTGGTAGCACCAACACAATTACAAGTGGCTATAATAAGACAAATCAAGAACAAGCTATAGCTACTGAAACCATAGCAGGTGTTGGTAGCCGCTGGATTACCCATATACAACCAAATGGTGAAGTTGTTATACGATCTTTTGCAAAATCTTTTTATCCTATAATTTTTATAGATGTTTGGGATCACGTTTACTATAACTTGAGAGATAACTCAAGTGCTGCCACTATCACAAAAAGTTATTATTCGGATGGAGCTAGAAGTTATAAAGTTAAAGGTTCAGGGACCGTTCCTACATTTACTACTTTTGAAACGATAAATAATGGTGTGACAAAACAAACTGGTACTTCGACAACAAGTTCGAATTATATTGAAGCTAGACTTCTTCTTGCCCAGGATTCAGATGGAATAAATTATGAAAATAGGCTGATTTGGGGTCCTAATGTCGGTACAAATGTTTACTATAGTTTTGATACTGCTCAGCCATATAGAGAGACATCTGCTGGGGATAAAGTTTTAT
>DGGU01000038.1 GCA_002392345.1 Lachnospiraceae bacterium UBA3866 | reverse complement strand
CTTGCATTGGTCTTGGTCTTCTGTCCACGACATGGTAGACCCTTTCTGTGACGAACGCCTCTATAACATCCAACTTCTTTAAGACGCTTGATATCAAGAGCAACATCACGACGAAGGTCACCTTCAACTATGACATTATCAGCGATATAATCTGATATTTTCTTTACATCGTCATCAGTTAAATCTTTTACACGAGTATCAGGATTAACTCCAGTCTTCTTTAAGATCTCATTTGACTTTGGTACGCCAATGCCAAAAATATAAGTTAGTCCTATCTCTACACGTTTTTGATTTGGTAAATCAACACCTGCTATACGAGCCATTTTTTCCTCCTATTATCCTTGTCTTTGCTTATGTTTTGGGTTCTCACAGATTACTCTTACAGAACCTTTTCTTTTAATAATTTTACATTTTTCACAAATTGGTTTTACAGATGATCTAACTTTCATGATTAGTCTCTCCTTTCATTATTTGTCTCTCCATATGATTCTACCTTTAGAGAGGTCATATGGGGATAATTCAATAGTTACCTTATCACCAGGAAGTATCTTTATGTAATTCATACGGAGCTTACCAGATATATGAGCGAGAACTTTGTGTTTATTTTCAAGTTCAACCTCAAACATTGCATTTGGTAATTTTTCTAATACAGTTCCTGTGATCTCAATTACGTCAGATTTTGACATAGTTACCTCTTCATTAAACTAGTGATAATATTTCTGGGCCATTATCAGTTATAAGAATAGTATTTTCGTAATGTGCTGATGGTAGACCATCTTCTGTCTTAACAGTCCACTCATCTTTATCTACATATACTTCATATGACCCGAGATTAATCATAGGTTCTATCGCAAGAGTCATACCATTTCGAAGTTTTATGCCTTTTTTAGTTGAACGAAAGTTTGGAATCTCAGGATCTTCATGTACCTTAGTACCTATCCCATGTCCAACATAATCTTCTACTATGCCATATCCAAACTTATCTATATAATCTTCTATAGTAGATCCGATGTCATTTACATGATTACCGTCTATACATACTTTGATCGCTTCAAAAAATGCCTTTTCTGTTCTTTCTACAAGATCTTTAATATCATTCGATACACTTCCAACTATATGAGTTCTTGCAGCGTCAGAATTATATCCCTTATACTCTACTCCACCATCTACTTTTATAATGTCGCCATCTTTTATAATCTTGTTCTTAGATGGTATCCCGTGTATCACTTCATCATTTACCGATATACAGAAGTTTCCAGGGAAGTCGTATAGATGATAGAAACTGCACTTACCACCAAGTCTACTTACTACTTTCTCAGCAAACTTATCAATCTCATATGTTGATATACCAGGTTTTATATAATCCCTTATCTCGTTATGTGCTGTGCCTAAAATCTTACCCGCGTCTCTCATTAGCTCTATTTCACGACTCGATTTAATTGATACCATATTAGTAATTTGGTGTTGCCCAATCCCCCTTAACTAGTGCATCAATTAGATTGAGTCTCTCGGCTTGTGAATCTACAAAGCCAGGCACTCTCTTCAATATATTTTTCTCTTTATAATAATCTATAAGAGGTTTTGTAACTTTATTATATGTATCAAGTCTATCTCTTATGACTTCTTCAGTATCGTCTTTTCTATGAATAAGTTTGCTTCCACACTTATCGCATATATCAGGTACCTTTGGCGGCATATTGACTGTATGATATACTGAATTACACTTTTCACACACTCTTCTACCAGACAATCTCTCTATAATCTGCTTATCAGTTGCGTCTACAAGTATTACAAGTTCAACAGATTTGTTATGAGCTTTGAGTGATTCATCAAGTTTAATTGCTTGTTCTATAGTCCTTGGAAATCCATCAAGTATAAAACCGTTTTCGCACTTATCTGACTTTAAGGTATCAATCATAAGCTCGATTGTAAGGTCATCTGGCACAAGCTCGCCTTTATCGATATAGCCCTTAGCCTTCTTTCCAAGTTCAGTATTGTTCTTTATATTTTCTCTAAATATATCTCCTGATGATATATGCGGTATATTATATCTTTCTTCCATCTGTGCAGCTATAGTTCCTTTTCCCGCACCAGGAGCACCTAGCATAACGATGTTTTTCATGCTATACCTCTATTCAGATAAAAAACCTTGATAATTTCTTACTATAAGTTGAGATTTAATCTGCGCCAAAGTCTCAAGTATAACACCAACTATGATAAGAAGCGATGTACCAGCAAATGATATACGAGATATATTAAATACACCTGATATAATTATAGGAATGAGTGCTACTATACAAAGTCCAACTGCACCTATAAATATAATGTAATTAAGTATTCTTGTAAGATAATCTGCTGTCTCCTTGCCAGCTCTTATACCTGGGATAAATCCGCCACCTTTCTTTATGTTGGCAGCAACTTCATTTGGATTAAATGTAATTGAAGTATAAAAGTAAGCAAAGAAGATAACAAGGAAGATATATATGATACATCCTACACTATATATAGGATATTCTTGTCTAAACCAACTTCCAGAATTTAGCACTGAAGCGAATACATTGAAAACAGTGTTTCTAATATCTAAGAATTGCAAAATTATAAGTGGCAATGACATGATACTTGAAGCAAAGATTACTGGGATAACTCCAGCTGTATTGACCTTAAGTGGTATAACTGAAGCGCCATTACTCATTGAATTTCTACCAGCAATACGACTTGCATATTGGACTGGTATATCTCGTCTTGCATCTTGAAGAATTACAGCGAGTGCGATTATTAATACTACTATGCCTAGAATTATGAGAGCATAAGTAATCATGAATGCCATATTCTTGCCTCTTAAGAATCTCTCATATATAGTTCCAAAATCCTTAGGTAATGATGATAAGATGTTGAATAAAAGGACTATAGATATACCATTACCAACACCAGATTCTGTGATTCGTTCACCTGCCCACATAAGAAAGGCTGAACCTGCAGTCATAGCTAGGATTGCTACTATGATAGTTGATACTGGTGCTCCACCTGTCTCATATCCTTTAAAGAAACCAGAACCACTAAAACCTATGGCCATAGCACTTGATTCAAGTAGCGCAAGAGCTACAGTCACATATCTTGTATATTCTGCAATTTTTCTTCTACCATCAGTTCCTTCTTTTTGTATCTCTTCTAGAGCAGGAATAGCTATAGTAAGAAGTTCCATGATGATACTTGATGTGATGTATGGAGTTATAGATAAAGCAAATACTGACATCTCTTCAAATGATCCACCTGTCATATTTGATAACCAACCTACAGCATTTTGTGCTTGAAGATTATCAAAAAGATTTTTGAAGAAATCAGTGTTCGCACCAGGAACAGGGATATTACTTCCTATTCTAATAACAAGTAACATAAATAAAGTAAAAAGTAATTTGTTCCTTATATCTTTAACTCTAAAAGCATTTAAAATCATCTGCCACATAATCTATCTCCTAGTTCTCACTAGCTTCTGCTTTCTCGCAAGTTTTAAAAGTTCCGCCAGCAGCTTCGATCTTCTTTTTTGCAGTCTCAGAACATTTACATGCTTCAACTGTTAGACTCTTAGTTAATTCTCCATTACCAATGATTTTAACTTTATCAAAATATCCTTTGATCAAGCCACTCTTAACTAAAGTCTCGCATGTAACAACTGATCCAGCATCAAATCTTTCAAGGCTTGATACATTGATTGCTACGATGACTTCACGATTAGGTTTCTTGAAACCTCTCTTTGGAAGTCTTCTATAGAGTGGCATCTGACCACCTTCAAATCCAGGTCTTGGAGCACCAGATCTTGCTTTCTGACCTTTATGTCCATAGCCTGCAGTCTTACCATTTCCTGAACCGTGGCCTCTACCTTTTCTATATGTTTTTTTAAGTCTGCTACCTTCTGCAGCTTTTAATTCAGATAATTTCATAAAGGCCCCCTTATGCTTCTTCTACTTTAACTAAATGATTGATCTTCTGTATCATGCCTCTTATAGCTTTGTTATCTTGATGAATTCTTGTCTGATACACTTTATGAAATCCAAGTGCTTTCACAGTCGCTCTTTGCTTTGGTATTGCTCCTATAGGAGAATGTACAAGTGTTATTTTTAATTGATTTGCCATGTCCTTTTACCTCCTACTTTACAATTCCTGCAAGTATTTCTTGCACAGTTTTAGAACGAAGAGTTGCTATCTCACTTGGTGATTTCATATTCATAAGTCCATTAATTGTTGCAAGAGCAACATTATTCTTATTACGAGAACCAAGAGACTTAGTTCTAATATTTTGTATACCAGCCATCTCCATGACAGAACGAACTGGACCACCAGCTATAACACCAGTACCTTCTTTAGATCTCTTAAGAAGTACTCTACTAGTTCCCCAGATACCAACATAATCATGAGGTACTGATTTATTATTATCAAGATTGATCTTGACAATATTTCTCATGGCTTGTTCTTTTCCTTTTCTTATTGCCTCAGGAATTTCTGCACTCTTGCCATGACCAACTCCGATAGAACCATTGCCATCTCCTACAACAACTAGAGCAGAGAATCTCATAGTTCTACCACCTTTAACAGTCTTAGATATACGTTTGATTGAGACAACAGTATCTTTAAGTTCTAGTTTATCCTTATCAATTTCATTATGTTCCTTCTTCATAATACCCTCCTCTAGAATTTAAGTCCTGCTTCACGTGCAGAATCAGCAACAGCTTTAACTTTGCCATGATATAGATATCCTGATCTATCAAATACAACTTGAGATATGCCAAGCTTAGTTGCTACTTCACCTATAGTTTTACCAACATACTTTGCAGCCTCTATATCATTAGTGTGTTTTAATTCTTTATTCTTAATCGTAGATGCTTGACAAAGTGTCTTTCTTGCCACATCATCAATAATCTGAGCATAGATATGTTTGTCTGATCTAAATACAGTAAGTCTTGGGCACTCAGGAGTTCCCATAAAACGATTTCTCTGTCTCTCATGCTTTTTAACACGAATTTCTTTTCTATTAATCTGATTTACCATTTTATCTACCTCCTTCCTTATTTCTTGCCAGTCTTACCGACTTTACGAGTGATATGCTCATCTTTATATTTTATACCTTTGCCCTTATATGGCTCTGGTCCTCTCATCTCTCTAATCTCGGCAGCATATTGGCCAACTTTTTCTTTGTCGATACCCTTGATTACGATAGTTCTCTCATCAGGGACAGAGGTCTCTATGCCTTCTGGATCATCGAATATAACAGGATGTGAATAGCCAAGACTAAGATTTAATTTTTTTCCTTGTTTTGCTGCTTTATAACCAACACCATTGATTTCCAAAGTCTTCTCATAACCAGTTGTAACGCCGACAACCATGTTATTGATAAGTGTACGAGTTAAACCATGGAGTGATTTATTTCTTTTTTCATCATCAGGTCTCTCTACTTTAACTTCTGTGCCCTCTACTGTTATCTTCATAGCAGGTTCAAAAGTACGAGTGAGTGTACCTTTAGTTCCTTTTACAGTAACCGCATTGCCTTTAACTTCTACAGTAACACCTTGTGGTATGGCAACTGGTTTCTTTCCGATACGTGACATATTTTTCTCCTTTTCTTACATTATCTGATATCTTTATATCAGTTTTCAGATATAATTACCAAACTCTTGCTAAGATCTCACCACCAAGATTATTCTTTCTGCAATCTTTATCAGTCATAAGTCCCATATTGGTGGTAACTATAGCGATTCCCAAGCCATTAAGTACTTGTGGCATATCTTCTTTTCCACTATACATACGAAGACCTGGTTTAGAAACTTTCTCAATACCTGTAATTGCTTTAGTCTTCTTGTTATCAAAATATTTTAATTTTATAACAATGTCTTCAAATTTTTCGTTTTTCTTACTCTTAACGATATCATAGCTTTCGATATATCCTTCATCAAGAAGAATTTTAGCTATAGATTTTTTCATCTTTGATGCAGGTATAGTAACCTCATCAAATTTTGCAGTATTGGCATTACGAATTCTCGTAAGCATATCTGCGATTGGATCACTCATATTCATATATGTGATATCCTCCTTTTATAATTTTATAATACTACCAAGATGCTTTTTTGACGCCTGGAATCTGTCCATTATAAGCAAGTTCTCTAAAACAAAGTCTGCATATTCCATATTTCTTAAGTACAGCATGTGGACGACCACAAATCTTACATCTAGTATAAAATTGTGTGCTGAATTTTGGTTTTCTACTTTGCTTTACTTTTAAAGATGTTTTTGCCATATATCCTCCCTTTTATTTTGCAAATGGCATATTGAACTCTGTAAGAAGTTCTTTAGCTTCTGCGTCTGTATTCGCACTGGTTACAAAACATATATCCATTCCACGAACTCTATCAATCTTATCAAATTCTATCTCAGGGAATATAATCTGTTCTCTTACGCCAAGAGAATAATTACCTCTGCCATCGAAACCATTAGGATTAACTCCTCTAAAGTCACGAACACGTGGAAGAGCAAGGTTTATAAGTCTATCAACGAACTCATACATAACTTCACCACGTAATGTACATTTGCATCCGATAGGCATACCTTCTCTTATCTTAAAGTTAGCTATTGCTTTCTTTGCTTTAGTTACAACTACGTGTTGACCAGTAATTGTTTCGAGATCTTTAACAGCAGAATCGAGAAGTTTAGAATTATCTTTGGCTTCTCCAACTCCCATATTAATAACAACTTTAACAAGTTTTGGGATAGCTAAGTCATTTTTATAATTGAACTTAGCCTTCATGTTCTTCTTAATCTCGCTATTATATAATTCTTTAAGTCTAGCCATTATTCCCTCCCTACTTAATTACTTTACCAGATTTCTTGGCAACTCTTACTTTCTTATCGCCTTCAATCTTAAAACCAACTCTTGTAGCCTTGCCATCAATAGAAAGCATAACATTACTTATATCGATCCAGTTTTCTTTCTCTATGATTGCAGATTCATTGATACCTTTAGCCTTACCAGCCTTCTGGTGCTTCTTAACTATATTGACACCTTTCACAAGTATCTTATGAGTCTTACCGTTAACTGATATAACTTGTCCAGTCTTGCCTTTATCTTTGCCTGTGATAACTACTACTAGGTCATCTTTCTTAATCTTATTCATCTCGCACCTCCTATAATACTTCTGGTGCAAGAGATAATATCTTCATATAACCTCTATCACGAAGCTCTCTTGCAACTGGTCCAAAGATTCTAGTTCCTCTTGGAGTTAGATCTTCTTTAATGATAACAGCTGCATTCTCATCGAATTTTATATAAGAACCGTCTTTTCTTCTTGCGCCTTTCTTTGTTCTTACCACAACAGCTTTTACAACTTCGCCCTTCTTAACCTGACCACCAGGTGTGGCATCTTTAACAGAACATACAATCGTATCGCCGATATTGGCATATCTTCTAAGCGATCCACCAGATACTCTAATGCAAAGAAGTTCTTTAGCACCAGTATTATCTGCGACATGTAGTCTTGATTCTTGTTGTACCATAACCTTTCTCCTTCCTTACATTAATTATTTTGCTTTTTCTACTATATTACAGAGTCTCCATCTTTTAAGCTTTGATAAAGGCCTTGTTTCCATCACGAGCACTCTGTCACCGACATGTGCTTCATTTTTATCATCTGCTGCGTATAACTTATAAGTCTTCTTAACTATCTTTCCAATAAGAGGATGCTTTATATTATCTTCGATAGAGACTACTATGGTCTTATCCATCTTATCAGATATAACTTTTCCGATACGGGTTTTTCTTAAGTTTCTACTCATCTCTACCTCCTTTATGCTTTCTTCTTAATGGTTATTATAGTCTCTATACGAGCTATGTTCTTTCTTACTTGACGAATTCTACTTGTATTATCAAGTTGATTAGTTGCGTTTTTAAGTCTAAGTTCAAAAAGTTCTTTTCTTGCTGATGATAGTTCAAGTTTTAATTGATCTATAGTCTTATTTTTTAGTTCAGCAACATTTAAATTATTTTTCATTGCCTGCACCTCCATCAAGTTCGTTCTTTGACACAATCTTACATTTAAGTGGGAGTTTATGCATTGCTAGTCTAAGTGCTTCTTTAGCATCTGCATCAGGAATGCCTGCTATCTCAAAAAGTACACGACCAGGCTTAGCAACAGCCACCCAAAATTCAACTGCACCTTTACCAGATCCCATTCTGACACCTATTGGTTTTGTAGTAACAGGTTTATCTGGGAATATTTTAATCCAGACATGGCCACCTCTTTTTATATATCTTGTCATCGCAACACGGGCTGCTTCTATCTGATTTGATTTTATCCAACTAGGTTCCGTAGCTACGAGTCCATATGTGCCATAAGCAAGTGTATTGCCTCTGCTTGCTTTGCCTCTCATATTTCCTCTAAATGCTTTACGATACTTAGTTCTCTTTGGCATTAACATGGGTTTCTACTCCTTCACTATTTTTTCTTGTTATTAAGTACTTCGCCTTTATATATCCAGACTTTGACTCCGAGCTTTCCGTATGTTGTATTGGCTTCTGCAAAACCATAATCTATATCTGCCCTTAGTGTCTGAAGTGGTATAGTTCCTTCACTATAGAACTCTGTTCTTGCTATGTCTGCGCCTGCAAGTCTTCCACCAACTGAAGCTTTGATACCAAGTGCTCCAGCCTTCATAGTTCTTGACATAGCTTGCTTCATAGCTCTACGGAATGCCATACGATTCTCAAGATTAATTGCTACATTCTCTGCTACGAGTTGAGCTTCTCTATCTGGACGTTTGATCTCTTTTATATTGAGATTTACATCAGACTTAGTATACTTTGCAAGTTCTTTTTTAAGTTTCTCAATCTCTGCTCCGCCCTTACCTATAACTATACCAGGCTTAGCAGTGTATATAGTAATGAATATCTTAGTTGTAATTCTCTCAATCTCAATCTTAGCTATACCAGCTGCATATAATTTCTTCTTAAGGAA
>DGGU01000017.1 GCA_002392345.1 Lachnospiraceae bacterium UBA3866 | reverse complement strand
AAAGGAGAAAAATTATGAAGAACAAAAAAATATTAACAATAGCAATTATCGGGGCACTTGCGTTATCAAGCATTGCAAGTAATATGATAACATTTGCAGCAGGAACTAATAATACTCAAAATGAGGTACCTGCAAAACCAGAAAATGAAGTAATTGGTAAGATAACAGCAATTTCAGCAAATTCTATAACAGTAACACTTGCTGAGATGAAGGCACCAAGTGAAGATGGTCAAAATCAAGGCAACATGCCATCAAAAGATGGCGAAGGAAGAGGCAACATGTCGCCTAAAGGTGGTGAAGGAAGAAGCAACATGCCACCTAAAGATGGCGAAGGAAGAGGCAACATGCCGCCAAAAGATGGTGCAAAAAGAGCAACACCTCCAGAGATAAAAAGAGATGGTCAGATGCCACCTGAACAAAGAGAAAATATCGAGAGGAATCTTGATAATATGTTCACACTAACAAGCACATCTAAGACTTATAACATATCAAATGCAAAATTTGATGAGTTCATGAGACATGATGATAGTTCAAGTGATGAGAATACTAAGGCAAAGACATATAGCGATTATAAAGTTGGTGATTATGTTATGATAGAATTAGAGTCAAGCACATCAACTGTTGCAAAATCAGTCCGTAGTGCCAATATGGCTATGCATGGCGGTATGGGACCTAAAGGAGGCCTACAAAATAGACCTCAAGATGGTAATCAAAATGCACAATAACTAATTAAGAGAACCTCTAAAAAGGAGATTTTAGAAAAGCTTGCTTTTCTAAAATGCGACGAATTGAGGTTCTAACTGGGAACACACTCGAAAAACGAAGTTTTTCGAGGTTCCCTTAATTATCCCCCTAAAAATTATTTATAAAAAATCCCCAAGAATCATCTGGGGATTTTTTATTGCAAGAAAACCATGACTATTGATCTGATATTTGATTTACTATATATTTTATGATAATATTTATATAAGGAAGGGAATTGTATCACGTTACTATGCAATATCTTTAGAGGGTACTATATGTAAAAAAATATAGTAACTATCTTTTCATCCCCTAGGGAGCCTTGTCGTCATAGCTTGAAAAGCAAGCTTTTCAGCTATTCCTTTAAGACTCCCAGGAATCGCTAATTAGATTTTATAGATCATAGGAGAACGATTATGAAAAAAATTATTGATGAATTTAAAACATTTATCATGAGAGGCAATGTACTTGATATGGCTATCGGTGTAGTTATGGCCACAGCATTTGGTAAGATTACTACAAGCCTTGTAAATGACGTCATCATGCCTATCGTTGGGAAATTTACTGGTGGGGTTGATCTTAGTAAGCTTAACATTTGTATACAAGAGGCGAAGTATAATGAACTTGGTGAGGTGATAAGTGAGCCAGTCAATATAGGTATAGGTACATTCATATCTACGATAATTGATTTTATTATCATAGCATTTATAATATTCATGGTAGTGAAGGCTATCAATATTGCAAGCGAGAAGTTAATTAAGAAAGAAGAGGCGGAAGCTAAAGCCGAAGGCCCAACTGAGAAGGAGTTGCTCGCTAATATCTTAGAAGAAATAAGAAAGAAATAATCACATGGGGCGCCCGAAGGAGTTACATTATGGATGAAAAATATAAAAAATTAATTGATGAGGCATTAAAGATACGACTTAATGCCTACACACCATATTCAAATTATAAAGTTGGAGCAGCCCTTCTTTGTAGAAATGGCAAAGTGTATCTTGGCTGTAATATAGAGAACGGTGCCTATAGTCCAACAGCATGTGCAGAGAGAGTAGCCTTCTTTGATGCAGTTAAGAATGGCGAGAGAGACTTTGAAGCTATAGCAGTAGTAGCTGGAGATGATGGCGCTACTGATTTAAAATATGCTTCACCTTGTGGAGTGTGCAGACAAGTTATGGCTGAGTTCTGTGATGATGATTTTAAAATAATTCTTCCTAAAGTTAAAGGAAGTGAGATAGAAGATGTTAAGATATATACGCTTGACGAAATTATACCTTTTAGATTTAAGCTTAAGGAGTTTAGATAGATAGATGAAGCATGTAGATATATGGACTGATGGTGCATCTAAAGGTAATCCTGGCCCTGGTGGATATGGTGCAGTTATAAAGTATGTAGATAAAAGTGGTATTGAAAAGAGACTTGAGTTGAAGGAAGCATTTGAATCAACTACCAATAATAAGATGGAGCTTTTGTCGGCCATAGTTGCACTTGAAAAACTTAAAGAGCCGTGTGAAGTGACTCTTACATCTGATTCAAAATATCTTGTCGATGCATTTAATCAGGATTGGATAAGTGAGTGGATTGATACTGATTTTAGAAGAGGCAAGACGACAGAAGTTAAGAATATAGATCTTTGGGAAAGGCTTATAGACTTAACTAAGATTCATAAGATAAAATTTGTCTGGGTTAAGGGACATGCTGATAATGTAGAAAATGAGCGGTGTGATGCACTTGCGAATGAGGCGATAAAGGAAAAAAGGCTCGCATAGAAAACCCTATAAGCGCGAGTTATACGAGCGCTTTTTTTATTGTAAATATAGGTAAATTTTGTTAAAATATAACATATATGAATTTGTCGATTGGCAAATTAGTTTTGGTGTTAAAGAAAATGTGCGACAAGGCATTTTTAGTGTTTTTGTTTTGCGTTTTTTCGATTTCATATATCGATATGGGTATGTTAACTTATGCAAATGCGCCCGTTGTAAGTGAGACGCCTAATATAAACATATTTGAACAATATGAGCGGTATCTCGAAAGTTTAAAAAACCCAATCGTTAATCCTGGTTATTATGTAGATACGACATCAATAGAGGAACAACTTAAGATTTTAAATGCCATGAAGAACCTAACTCCTCTCGACCTTCAACATTATAATAGTTACTATCACGAAGTGTATAGTGATAAGACGACTACAACGTTTAATGAAGTTGATAAGCAGATACTAATTAATTATTATAATGCAGATCTGGCTTTGACAGGGGATCTTACAAAATATCATGAAGAAAATTATATCTACACCGATGGTCACACAGAGAAAAGTATCTACAATGGCATCATAGGTTACTATATAGAAGATTTTGATAATGACACTAAACCAGAGCTTGCTATCTTTAAGATAAGAACAGATACACTATATGACAATAATATTAAAGAAGTATATGTTGACGTGATTAAACTTCAAAACGGTCTTCCCTATCTACTTGACAGGATGATATTGATCAGAGAAGAGTTTTCAGCAGAGACTATAGAACTTGATATAAGTTTCAAAAAGTATAATGATGCAAGAAGACTTTACATCAATTATTTTGAAAGAAAAGTTGCAGATAATAGCGTCCTCAATCGTTTTATGGCACTTGATATTACTGATAAAGTGTATGTGGTTTCTGAAGCTAACTATGCTGCACTTGCGGATATTTATTATCACTATGACGAGAATTATGATTTTACTAATATAGTGGTTGATGCAGGAATTGAAGTTAAAGATGATGACGATATCATCAATCATGCATTTATAAATAATGATCCTAAAGTTCATCCAATAACGACATTGTATCGTGTCAATGAGAGTCTGAAGGATGGATACCTAGAAAACTATATGGAAAATTACTATGATGATTTTCTAAAGTATGGGTTTTTAAAGATAAGATATGGTTATACCAATATTATGATGAGATAGATCTAAGACGAGGTAGTTATGGAATTATATGGCATTTCAAAAGAACAGCTTTATCTTTTCAACAATGGACTTGACTATGAGTCTTACAACATTTTTGGTGCCCATTTCATTAAGCATGAAGGAAAAGATGGAGTTCGCTTTCTTGTCTATGCTCCAAATGCAGTTAAAGTTTTCGTAGTGGGAGAGTTTAACGAGTGGAAGAAGACAGAAAAATGTGAGATGACAAAGATAGATGATACTGGTTGCTTTATAGTTTTCATAGAAGGTCTAAAGCAATATGATATGTATAAATACCTCATAACTACAAGCGAATATAGAGATATCTATAAAGCTGATCCATATGCATTCCATGCTGAGGTTCGTCCTGGCACTGCTTCTAAAGTCTATGATATAGAAGAACCATTCCAGTGGACCGACGATGCATTTATCAAAGAAAGAAGTAAAGCCGATCATTTTAATAAGCCAAAAAATATATACGAAGTGCATTTTGGTTCATTTATGCAGAGAGGCACTGACATCTGGAGAGACAAGCCTGATGATGTGCCAGCTGCAGATTTTCTTACTTATAGAGAACTTGCAGAAAAACTTATCCCATATGTCAAAGTGATGGGTTACACTCATATAGAGATTATGCCATTAAATGAGCATCCTTATGATGGTTCTTGGGGATATCAGACCACAGGCTATTTTGCGATTACATCTCGTTATGGCATACCACATGATTTTATGTATTTTGTAAATGAGAGCCACAAGGCAGGGATTTCAGTCATACTTGATTGGGTACCTGGACACTTCTGCATGGATGAACATGGACTTAGGTTCTTTGATGGTGGCAGAGTCTATGATGGCAAAGAGCATAAGCATTGGGGCACGATGACATTTAACTACAATAAAAAAGAAGTGCTTTCCTTCCTTAATTCATCTGCTTTCTTTTTACTTGATAAGTTCCATGTCGATGGCATTCGCTTTGATGGAGTATCAAGTATGTTATATCTAAATTATGGTGTAGATAATCCAAACGAAAAAGTATTTAACAAATACGGCGATGAAGGCAATCTCGAAGCTATATCATTTATACAAAATCTCAATAAACTTATCGGCGAGAAATATAAAGGCGTCATAACAATAGCAGAAGAATCTACAGCTTGGCCAAATGTAACTAAGCCTGCCGATATAGGAGGACTTGGTTTCCATTACAAGTGGGATATGGGTTGGATGCATGACACTTTAAATTATCTTAGATCTGATTTTCCTTATAGAGAGCAAAATCATAACATGTTCACTTTTTCTATGTCTTATGCAGAGGCAGAAAATTATATATTATCACTTAGCCATGACGAAGTCGTACATGGCAAAGCTTCTATCATCAATAAGATGCCAGGAGATTACGATGAGAAATTTGCACAGGTGAAAGTTCTTCTTGCATATCAACTAACGCGCACAGGTGCAAAACTTAATTTCATGGGCAATGAAATTCCTGAGTTTATAGAGTGGAGATTTTATGAATCACTTGAATGGTTTCTGCTTAATAACGAAAAGCATAAGAAACATCATGAATTTGTAAAATATCTTAATAATCTCTATCTCAAAGAGAAGGCATTTTATGAAAAAGATATGAGAGTCTGGGAAGGCTTTGATTGGATAGATGCAGGCAATGCTAAGCAACACATATTTATCTATGAACGTATAGCGCTTGATCCAAAAGATAGATGTATAGTAATACTTAATTTTGGAAAAGATGAAATTGAAAAATTTAAACTTGGAGTAAATATTCCTGGGAAATACGAAGAGATTATAAATTCAAACGACTTAAAATGGGGTGGTACAGGAACTTGTATCAATGAAGAAATAATAGTAAGTAAAAATGTTGCTGAAGACGAAGCCACACGTAGGGGCGAGCTGTGCGAGCCCGATGGTGAAACCACACGTAAGGACGAAGCCACACGTAGGGGGAAAACAGTCCAGTGGACTATTTTCCACTGTGAGCCCGCACCAAAAATTCATGGTCGTGAGAATTACATAGAGATTAAACTACCAAAATTATCAGCTGTGATACTTAAATTAAAGTAAAGTAAAGGCGAGAGCCTAAAAAGAGGTAAGAACCAATGGATATGAAAGACAAAAACTTTGTAGAAGACTTTAAGGAATATGCTAGAAGAGTACATGGTAAAGAGGCAGAAACTCTCTCTATAAGAGAGGCTTATGAAGCACTTTGCCAGATGTTGATCTCAGTTTCAAGAAGGAAAAGATCAGAAGATGTCAAAGAAAGCTTTGAGAGAAAGGATAAAGAGATATATTATTTCTCTATGGAATTTTTGATTGGAAGGCTACTCAAAGAATATCTTGTCAATTTTGGTATTCTTGATAAAGTCCGCGATGGTTTGCATCAGCTTGGATTTAATCTTGACGAGGTTTTAGAGCAAGAAGCAGATCCTGGCCTTGGCAATGGTGGACTTGGCAGACTTGCAGCTTGTTTCATGGACTCGCTCGCATCACTTGGTATCAATGCGATGGGTATGGGACTTAGATATAGATTTGGACTTTTTAGACAGAAGATTGTAGATGGTGAGCAGATAGAGCTCCCTGATAATTGGCTACTTGATGCATACCCATGGGAAGATAGAAGAAGTGATAGAGTACAGATGGTGAAGCTTGGTGGTATAGTTGACAGAGAATGGGTTGATGGTAATTTCAAATTTCATTATAGAGATTATAGAGAAGTAAGAGCAGTTCCTTATGATATACCTATAGTTGGTTATGGAGTTGATCATGTCAATACTCTTCGTCTCTGGTATGCTACTCCAAAGGATGAGAAATTCGACCTTGATGCATTTAATAATGGTGATTACTCTAAGGCTGTAAAACATAGAAATGAGATAGAAGCTATAACAACTATACTTTATCCAGATGATAGAAATGCAGTTGGAAAGAGACTTAGACTTGAACAAGAGTATGTCCTTGTGTCTGCTGGCATTCAAGATATAGTTAGAAGATTTATAAAAGGTTATGGTGAGAATAGTTGGGATCTATTCCCAGAGAAAGTTGCAATCCACATCAATGATACTCATCCTACTATGTGTATACCAGAACTCATGAGAGTACTTGTGGATGACCATGATGTGCCTTGGGATAAAGCTTATGAGATAACAACTAAGACTATAGCTTACACCAACCACACTGTCATGCCAGAAGCACTTGAGAAGTGGCCTATAGATCTTATGCAAAGAGTAGTTCCAAGAATCTACATGATTATCGATGAGATCAATAGAAGATTCTTTGAGAAACTTGATACTGAAGCAGGACATCAGGTGCCAAGGACAGTCAATAACTCTATACTTTATGAAGGCATGGTCAATATGCCAGTGCTATCAGTTATCTGTAGTCATCATGTCAATGGTGTTGCAAGCATCCACTCTGAGATTATAAAGAAAGAAACTTTGAAAGACCTTTATAAATTGATGCCAGATAAATTTTGTAATAAGACCAATGGTATAAGCCACAGAAGATTTCTACTTTCGGCCAATGAGAGTCTAACAAATCTCCTTAATGGAGTTATAGGGTCTGACTTTAAGCGAGATGCAATGCAACTTGAAAAACTCATGGAGTTTAAGGATAACAGTGTAGTACTCAATGACCTTTCAAAAGTAAAATATCAAAATAAAATCAATCTTGCAAAATACATAAAAGAACATAATGGCATAGATGTAGATCCTAATTCAATATTTGATGTGCAGGTTAAGAGAATCCATGCTTACAAGAGACAGCTACTTTTCATGTTTAAGATTTTAAATACATATAATGGCTTAAAGAATGGCACTATTAAAGATATACATCCTATGACTTATGTCATGGCGGGAAAGGCAGCTGGAAGTTATGCATTTGCTAAGAAGA
>DGGU01000047.1 GCA_002392345.1 Lachnospiraceae bacterium UBA3866 | reverse complement strand
GTTCTCTTGAATCTTTGTACTTATGAACAGCACGAAGTATAGTTATGATTTCTTTTTTTGTTGGAAGAGGAACTGGACCAGATACAATTGAACCGGCTCTCTTACAATTATCTACAATCTTATCTGCTGCTTCATCGATAAGTTTGTGATCATAACCTTTTAGCATAATTCTCATAACTTGTTTTGCCATATAACATTGCCTCCTAAATTTAAACAGCAACATACATCGAACGCGTTTCACACGGATTCGGGTGTGTCCTATATAAACGCGTCAAAAAAAATCGTATGCGTTTTGCGCATAGCCTATATATATTATCAAAAATAAATAAAAAATGCAAGGAAATCTTGCATTTTTGGCTTCAATTTATTAACTTTTTATTCACAATCTATCTGCCCGCTACTATAGACACCCAATCACCTTCAACACTTCTATCTATGACTTTAAGTCCATTATTTATGGCATTTTTAACTGCATTTTCATGTTCAAGTGTGATTCCACTAAGTATTAGAACCCCATTTTCTGCTAGTAACTCACTAATTCTCGCCTTTTCAAGCATCAATATTATAACAGGTGCTAGGATGTTTACTACTATAATATCATATTTCTGTGAGGATATCTTATCTCGATATGATTTATCTTCTATAATATTTCCAAAGCTATAGGTAAGTCTATTCGGGTCTATGGAGTTTAACTTAAAATTCTCTAATAGATTTGTTTCAACATTTCTATCTGCATCAATCGCATGGATATGCTTATATAATAATTTGTAGGCAAGTATACTAAGTATTCCAGAGCCAGTTCCTATGTCAAGGAAACTACCCTTATTAAAATCCTTCCTATCAGATATTTTAATTATGCTATCTATGCAAAGCTTAGTTGTAGCATGTTGACCAGTTCCAAAGGCACTGCCTAGTTCAATATAGATATTTATTTGATCATTCTCATCGTTAGAATTATTAGAATTAGAATTAAAACATGGTATGATAGAAACTTTTCCTATATTAATTGGCTTAAAATTCTGAACCCAATTTTCTATAAAACTTTTGTCATCAATGGTTGAAAATGAAATGTGTAGAGACCCCATATCAACAAAGCCTTCATAAGACTCAAGATCTAATTTAATTTTAGAAAGTAATGCTTCAAAATCCTTTTCTAAAAATAGATTGTCAGTGCTTTTTATAGTACTTATGTCGATACTTTTAACAGAAACTTTGTTATCTTTGACGTAATCATTTAAAGTCCTCTCATCCTCAAATGTTGATACATAAAATATAACCTTAGAACTTCCGTCATCATTTTGTGTAAGTGGTATATCCACATACATCTCTTTTATTTCATCCTTAGTCAGATTTTGATTGTCTTCGATCTCGACACCAACTATACCATTATCAAACAAAACTGAAGCGACTATGTCAGCCGCTTCAACAGTTGTATCAATTGTATATTTTTTCCATATCATCTTATAATATTACCAATAACTCCATACGACACTATAGACATTATAATGAATGCGAGTATTATACCAAGAAAGATTGCAAGTAATGATTTCTTATAATCCATCTCAAAAACAGATGCTACAAGTGATCCAGTCCAGGCTCCTGTTCCAGGGAGTGGTATACCTACAAAAAGTACAAGTCCCCAAAATCCATATTTATCTATCTTAGGTTTATTTTTTTTTGCCTTATCTTCAAGCCACACCACTACCTTCTTAGTTGGTTTAAATCTTTCCATAACGGAAAAAACTTTTTTAAGAAACAAAAGAATTAATGGTATCGGTATTATATTACCTATGATGCAAAGTATTCCTGCCTTAAGATACTCTACATTGAGTATAGCTGCAGCTATGAGACCACCACGAAGTTCAAGAAGTGGCATTAGTGAAATTATAAATACTATGAGCTCTTTACTAACTACACCTTTTAGGCTATTAATAATTTGAGATATTATATTAACCATTTATAAGTTTACGAGAAAGTTCAATTGCTTCATCAATTTTAGTATAATCTTTTCCTCTCCCCTCAGCAAATTTATCTCTTCCACCGCCATTACCAGAAAGTACTTTGGCTATCTCTTTTAACATATTACCAGCATGAAGACCTTTACTTATTGCAGTGTCAGAAAGAGACACTACTATAATTATATTATCTTCATATTTTGAAAATGCCACTATGGCATAATTTTTATTTTTATCTTTTAAATTATCAACCAGGTCTTTAAGTTCTGTGTTGGACTTACCGTCAAACGAATTAATGCATACTTTAAGCCCATTTATATCTTCAAATGTTATATCACCAACTTTGCTTGCAGCTACTTCTCTTTTAACACTATCAAGTTCATGCTTTAGATCCCTATTATCCTTAAGTAAAGCTTCCACTCTATTAACTATGTCATTATCATTAGACTTAAGCAAAATGCTTATTTCTTCGATCTTAGCAAGTTCTTCATTATAGTACTTAAGCAGATTATCAGAAGTTATGGCCTCTATACGGCGAACCCCAGCTGCTATGCCAGACTCAGATAATATCTTAAAACATCTGATTTCTGATGTATTATCGATGTGAGTTCCGCCACAGAGTTCAAAAGAAAAGTCTGAAACTTGCACAGTTCTAACAACTTCACCATATTTCTCGCCAAAAAGTGCCATAGCGCCTTTAGATTTCGCTTCATTAAGTCCCATCTCTGCCTTAGTTACATCAATTGCTTCAGCTATTTTTTGGTTGACAATATGTTCAACCATATTTAACTCATCCTTAGTCATAGCCTTAAAGTGAGTAAAGTCAAATCTAAGCCTACTTGCTTCAACAAGAGAACCAGCCTGTTCTACATGCTTTCCAAGAACTTCTCTAAGTGCCGCATGTAAGAGATGAGTTGATGTATGATTGATAGCAGTTAAGTGTCTATTTTCTTTATCTACTTCAAAATCAGAAATTGCTCCAGTTGAGAAAGTGCCGCTGACTACCTTACCTATGTGGCCAATTTTTGTATTTAAGATCTTAACAGTGTCATACACTTCAAACTCTGAATCGGCAATTTTAATTTTACCAATATCACCAACCTGTCCACCCATAAGTGGATAGAAAGTAGTTTTATCAGAAATTATAACAGCCTCATCTCCTTCATCTATCTTATCAAGTATTTTGTTATCAGAAACTATAGCAAGGATTTTTCCTTTGGTAGTGAGTTTATCATATCCATCAAAAGTTGATACCATATCAGTAGGAAGTGAATTAAATATGGTTGCGTCTGCTCCCATATAATTAGATGTCTTCCTTGCAGCACGAGCCTTCTTCTTTTGTTCATTCATAAGCTCGTTAAATCTATCTTCATCGAGTTTTACATTTCGTTCTTCAATGATCTCCTTAGTTAAGTCGAGTGGAAAACCATAGGTATCATAAAGTTTGAAAGCTATATCACCAGATAAGGTATTGCCAGAACTTTTATCTAAAACTTCATTAAGCATAACAAGTCCTTGGTCAATAGTTTGATTAAATTTCTCTTCCTCTGAACTTAAGACATTCTTAATCATATCCTGTCTCTCATAAAGTTCAGTATAGTGAGCACCATTTAATTTTATAACTACGTCAGAAAGCCTAGCCATGAATTCTTTCTTAACGCCAAGTATACGACCATGCCTTACAGCACGACGAAGAAGTCGACGGAGCACATAACCTCTTCCTTCATTTGAAGGAAGGATGCCATCTGAAATCATAAATGTGCAGCTTTTTATATGGTCAGCGATGATACGAAGTGATATATCAGCTTTAGGATCATCTTTATATATATGTCTTGTTATAAGACTTATGTTGTCCATAAGTTCTGCACTTGTGTCGATTTCAAATATCGATTCAGCATCTTGGCATACTACTGCAAGTCTCTCAAGTCCCATGCCTGTATCAATATTTTTTTGTTCAAGTTCAGTATAGTTGCCTTTGCCATCATTATCAAATTGAGTAAATACATTATTCCAAACTTCTATATATCTATCACAATCACAGCCCACAGTACAAGTTGGCTTTCCGCAACCATATTTTTCTCCTCGATCATAATATATCTCGCTACAAGGTCCGCAAGGTCCAGAACCATGCTCCCAGAAATTATCTTCTTTGCCAAATTTAAATATTCTTTCACTTGGGATACCTATCATATCATGCCATAGGTCATAAGCCTCTTCATCATCTACATATACTGATGGATATAGTCTATCTTTATCAAGTCCAAGAGTAACAGTGAGGAACTCCCAGCTCCATGTTATAGCCTCTTTCTTAAAATAATCACCAAAAGAAAAGTTACCAAGCATCTCAAAAAAAGTACCATGCCTTGCAGTATGGCCTATATTTTCTATATCGCCTGTCCTTATACATTTCTGACATGTGCAGACTCTCTTTCTTGGTGGTATCTCAAGTCCTTTAAAATATGGTTTTAAAGGTGCCATTCCAGAATTAATTATAAGTAGGCTATTATCATTTTCAGGTATGAGAGAGAAACTTTTAAGTCTAAGATGTCCTTTTGATTCAAAAAAAGACAAGAAAAGTTCTCTTAACTCATTGACAGTATACTTTTTCATTATATTACTCCTTGCTATCTACTCTGTCTTTCTCATTCTTTTTCTTTCTCATCATTATACCAAGTCTTATAGCCATGATTATAATAAAAAGATAAAATATGACTAGTATAATCTGTCTGGCAAATTCTGTTCCGATGCTTCCCATATCTTCCTCCTAGAAATTACAAGTATTCTTTATATTTTTCAAGACTTCTATATAAAAATTCTTCTTTAGCTTTATACAGATATCTATATTTTGCTTTAGTATATTCATATGTTGATAAAGTCTCATTTTTCATACTATCAAGATTGAAATTCATCTCTTTTTGAAAGTCATTCAGATCTTTCACATAATTATCATAAATCTTTAAGTCTAATTTATTGTCGCAGATCTTAGTAAAATCATCAATTTTTTCTGTATAGATTTTATCTGCGGTTATATAACTTTCAGTTTCTACATTGTTTTCAAGATTAAGTGTAATCTGCTCGTTTAAAATATTAGATATGTCATCAAGGTCTTTCTTAATGATATCGTAGTTTATGAGATCATAATCATCTTCATATACAAGATTCGATAATTCATTACTATATATGTCTTCATTAGAAATATTGCTCTTTTTAAAAACTCTAGTATTATATATAGTATATGCAACAAGTATTACTAATAAAGTAACTATGCAAACTATAATCTTAGAGTTTGATTTTATAAAACTATTTAATGTGTTCATATAATCTACATATCAAGAATACTTCTATAATATGGATAATAAGCATCATAAGTGCCTATGCTTACATTATTGGCTGTTCCATTTTCATGAATCACGGTGACTCTTCCATCATCAGCCCACTCAAGAAACATCATAACATGTGAATCATGTCCAGGCCTTACGATTATGTCACCAGGCTTTAAGTTTTCTCTTCTTATCTTTGTACCTGTGCCTGCAAGTTTTGTAGTTCCTTCGGCACTTATAAATATTCTTTTATATGTAGTATTGTAGACCCAATTAATCCAACCCGAGCAATCAAGTCCTTTTAGACACCTTCCTTTATAGTCTGGGATTACCTTTCGTCCAAAATTAGAATTTTCATATCCAAGGGAATTAGTCTTACCTCCATAATAATATGGAATCCTACCTACAGATCTAAGTGCTGTCTCTATGATTTTTCTCCTGCTTGAAGATACATCAGTACTTATTCGATTAAGATAATAATTTATCTCTTCTTGAGTTAATGGCTTAACTAAGTTCACAAGTGATTCGCTTATACCGTATTCTTTCTCCCAGTCTTTATACATAAGTTCTCTTGCTTCACTTAACTTTATGGCATCCCAGCCCGTCCAACTCAGATTATATTCTTTTCTATTATTGCCATAATCTTCATCAATACTTGCAAGACTATATCCTGCATCGAGAGTCATAACTTTGACATATACATCAAGGTCTACATGCCCAGGGCAATAATTATTGTAAGTATCTCTATTATCATTATGTAAATCTGATATATATTTATCGTAAGTACCATGATTTACAGTATAGGAATCATCTTCCATATGCACTAATTTCCCTGACTTATAAGGCTGGTCTTTTGCAAGCTGCTTTTGAGTATGAAGGGTATCACTAACCTTATCAAAATCAACATCAGGTTTCTCGTATAAGTGTGCTATCTCTTCATTATCTAAATCATAATGCATACATCCACTGCAATAATACACTTCGCTTATACTTGCCACATATGAATAAGAATTATCAAAAAGATAATATGCATATTCAAGAAATTTATTATAATCATATGGGTCATGATAGTATGTATATACAGATGCCATACTCATTATGTCTTTTATATTATTCTCATCTTCTATATAATATCCATCGCCATCATAATTATATATATTTACATTTTGAAATGCAGGTATCTTATATGTATTACTAAATCCAGGTGAATGATGTATATCTTCAGGATTATATTTACCGATTATAGCACTCTTATCATAATTATATTTTTCAACTATGCTTGCTGGAGTGACACCATATAAGTTATCAAGCATCTCATTAAAAAGTGCATATCTAACTTGAAGTTTACCATATATCTGATAGGCTACATTATTCTCATATGTGTTTTCATATGGCATAACTTCATCATCTACTACAGGTATAGATACATAGGCAGAATAATAACTTGTAGTGTCTTTATCTGCAACTTCACCATACATCTTAGATATATTTAGATTAGTTGGTGATAATGCATTATTATTATTTTTCACATCTGATACAGTTTTGATTGCTTCTAATATAGCTTTATCTTTATCGCTAGTCGTATTGTCTGGTTTTTTAGATGTGACGATAAAATCTTGGTTATCGTCAAAAGTTGTATAAAAATTATAGACCACATAAGAAACCGCAAATACAAAAATAAGTACAAGAAGTCTATATACAAATTTTTCTAAACTAAATTGTCTATTTTGATTTTCCATCTAATTTATCTAATATGTCTATAAAATATGAAGGCAATTCACTTATGAATTCTATCTCATTGCCCTTCGTTGGGTGCTTTATCTTTAAATAATATGCATGTAGAATCTGTCCATCAAGTTTAGGGAAATTATTGTCCTGTCTTCCATACACAAGGTCTCCAAGTAACGGATGACCAATACTTTTCATATGAACTCTTATCTGATGAGTTCTTCC
>DGGU01000022.1 GCA_002392345.1 Lachnospiraceae bacterium UBA3866 | reverse complement strand
AGAAGACCAAGACCAATGCAAGAACTTGTAAAGGTCCAAGGAAGACTGTTGCTAACAAGAAGAAGGAAACAAAAACATAATATAATCTTCAATCATGTTGAAGAAATAAAAGGAGAAAGTAGGTTAGTTTAAATGGCAGGAAATAATCAATCAAAAGCTTCTAAGAAAACTGGTAAGAAGCGTGTAAAGAAAAACGTTGAACGCGGACAGGCACATATCCAGGCATCATTTAACAATACTATAGTTACACTTACTGATACAGCTGGTAATGCTTTATCATGGGCAAGTGCTGGTGGTCTAGGATTTAAAGGTTCAAAGAAATCTACTCCATATGCAGCACAACTTGCTGCAGAGACTGCTACTAAAGCAGCAACATTACATGGGCTAAAATATGTTGATGTATTTGTAAAAGGTCCCGGAACTGGTCGAGAAGCAGCTATAAGAGCACTCGAGGCTAATGGGTTAAAAGTAACTTCTATCATGGATGTGACGCCTATACCACATAATGGATGTCGTCCACCAAAACGTAGAAGGGTATAAAGGAGGTATAATATGGCAGTTGATAGAGGTCCAGTTCTAAAGAAATGTAGAACTCTTGGTATATCACCAGCAGTTCTCGGACTCGATAAAAAAGTTAAAGAAGACAAAAGTGGAAGGATGAAAAAGAAATTATCTGGATACGGTCTTCAGTTAAGAGAAAAACAAAAAGCAAAATTTATATATGGTATATTAGAAAAACCATTTAGAAATTATTTTACTAAGGCTGAGAAAATGAAGGGCCAGACAGGTGAAAATCTTATGATCATGCTTGAGAGAAGACTTGACAATGTGATTTTCAGAACAGGTCTTGCTCGTACTCGTAGGGAAGCTCGTCAAGTTGTAGGTCATAAACATGTACTTGTTAATGGCAAGACAGTCAACATTCCGTCATATCTTGTTAGCGCTGGAGATAAGATAGAGATCAAAGAAAAAGCTAAAGAGACTAAGAGATATAAAGAGATAGTTGATGTGACAGGTGGACGTATAGCACCAGGTTGGATAGAAACTGATATGGAGAATTATAAAGCAACTATCAAGAATCTCCCAACAAGAGAAGAAATCGATGTACCTGTCAATGAAATGCTTATAGTCGAGTTGTATAGTAAATAATAGTTATTAAAAGCATTTCAAAAAATAAATATAAAGGAGTGGGACAGATGTTTGAAAAACCAAGTATAGATATAGTGGAACAATCATCAGATTTAAAGTTTGCAAGGCTAGTGTGTGAGCCATTGGAACGAGGTTATGGTACTACTCTTGGCAATTCTTTGAGAAGAATTATGTTATCAACTCTTGAAGGCTATGCTGTAAGTCAGATAAAGATTGATGGAGTACTTCATGAGTTTTCAACAATAGATGGCGTAAAAGAAGATGTTACAGAGATTGTCATGAACATTAAAGATTTGGCAATTAAGAATAATAGCAATGTATACGAACAAAAAATTGCTACACTTTCATATGAGGGGGAAGGCATAGTTACAGCAGGTGACATTAAAGTTGATTCAGATGTTGAGATAGTCAATAAAGATCTAATTATAGCACATCTCTCTGGAAAACATGCAAAACTCAATATGAGTCTTGTCATAACTCCAGGACGTGGATATGTATCAGCTGAGAAGAACAAAGAGAATCTAATGGGTGCTGGATACATAGCTATAGACTCTATATACGATCCAGTAAAAAGAGTCAATATGAAAGTTGAAAATACTCGTGTAGGTAACCAGACTGATTATGATAAGCTTACTTTAGAAGTCAAAACAGATGGAACTATGTCAGCTAAAGAGGCAGTATCATATGCAGCTAAAGTCCTACTTGATCACGTTCAACTTTTTGTAGATCTGTCTAATATCGGTGATGGACCTACCATCATTAAGAATAATCCAGAAGTTGTCAAAGGATCAGATGGGCTTAGAGAAAAGAGTATACTCGATCTTGATTTAACTGTAAGAGCGTATAATAGCTTAAAGCGTTCAGGAATCAATACTATAGGCGATTTACTTTCACGTACACCAACTGAAATAGCTCAGATACGTAATCTTGGCAAGAAATCATATGATGAGTTAATATTAAAACTTGCCGACAAGGGTTTGCAGCTTAATATAGATAAAGATGAATAATTTTTATAGATAAGTCTAAAAAGCACTATAAAGGAGATTAAGATGTCAACAGTAAGAAAACTTAGTAGAACAACAAATCAGAGGAAAGCGATGCTTAGATCGCTTGCAACAGAGATTTTACTTCATGGTAAAATTAAAACAACAGAGACAAGAGCTAAAGAGGTTAGAAAGATAGTAGAACCACTTATTGCTCTTGCTTGCAAAGAAGCTGATAATTTTGAGACAGTTACAGTTAAAGCTAAAGTTGCTAAGAAAGATAAGGATGGTAAGAGAGTCAAAGAAGTAGTAGATGGGAAGAAGAAGACTGTATATGATATAGTTGATAAGACTATTAAGAAGGATAAACCAAGTCGTCTTTTTGCAAGAAGAAAGATGATGGAAGTTTTATATCCTGCATCTACTTATATTGATCCAAAAAAGAAAAAGAGTAAAAAAAGTATCGATTTAGTTGCCAAACTATTCGATGAGTATGCACCAAAGTACAAAGATCGTAAAGGCGGATATACTAGAATAATAAAAATTGGGCATAGACTTGGAGATCAGGCACTGGAAGTACTTTTTGAACTTGTATAATTAGAATTAGTCGTCGACAAGACGACTATTTTTTTGTATAATTGATAGATGATATTTAATTATTTGTGGAGGTGCTATGGGAAATATAAAATCTGATATAGAGATAGCTCAAAGCATTGACAAAAGTCACATAACCAAGATTGCGAGAAAGATCAATCTAAGTGATGATAATATTGATCTATATGGTAGCTACAAAGCCAAAATCAATAATTATGATGCACTGATTAGAGATAATGAAGATAAGATTAATAACACACCACTTGTACTTGTAACCGCTATCAATCCTACTCCAGCTGGTGAAGGTAAAACTACTACAACAATTGGTTTAGCTGATGGTTTAAGAAAGATTGGCAAGAAATCAGTTGTTGCCTTAAGAGAACCATCTCTTGGTCCAGTATTTGGTGTTAAAGG
>DGGU01000059.1 GCA_002392345.1 Lachnospiraceae bacterium UBA3866 | reverse complement strand
ATGTGTTTTCTAGAAAAGATATGAATATAAGAGACCTTACAATAGATGAATTAAATGATGTGATTAATTCATATGGTGAGAAGCCATATAGGGCAAGACAGATTTTTGAATGGTTACATAAACATATGATTTTTGATCTTTCAGATGCAAGTAACTTAAATAAAGATTTAATTTCAAAACTAAAATCAGATTTTGAATTAGGTATGCCATCGATAGAGAAAGAATATGTATCTAAGATTGATGAGACTAAGAAGTATCTTATAAAACTACATGATGGTTCGCTCATTGAAGCTGTACTAATGAAATACAAATACGGTTACTCTTTATGCATAAGTTCAGAAGTAGGTTGCAATATGGGATGTAAATTCTGTGCATCGACCATAGGTGGACTTAAGAGAAATCTTGAAGCATATGAGATGCTTTCGGAAGTATATCTTATATCTAAGCATAATGATATACGAGTTTCTAATATAGTGATCATGGGTATAGGAGAACCATTACAAAACTTTGATAATGTGATAAAGTTCCTTATGCTCATAAGTTCTAAACTCGGGCAAAATATAAGTCTTAGAAATATTACTTTATCGACCTGCGGGATAGTTGAAAACATATATATATTATCAAAACTCAATATACCAATTACATTAGCACTGAGCCTTCATGCACCAAATCAGAAGATACGAGAAAAGCTTATGCCTATTGCAAAAAAATATGACTTGAAAGATGTGATGGAAGCGATGGCTTCATATTTTGAGACAACTAATCGTAGGATAACATTTGAATATAGTTTAGTTAAAGGTGTAAATAGTGATAGAGAATGTGCTTTAGAATTAGTTAGATTGTTTGAAGATTCTTTTAAAGATAGACATGTTGACTTTAATGTCAATCTGATTTCTGTCAATAAGATAGATGAGAGAGATTACATACCACCTGAAGAAAAAGATATCAATGCATTTAAAGATATATTGGATCATGCTGGCATCAATACATTAATTAGAAGAAAACTTGGAAAGGATATAAGTGGTTCGTGCGGACAACTTAGAATGAGCGTAAAGTAACTTGAAATTTTTTGCAAAAACTGATTTAGGCAAGGTTCGTCAAGTCAATCAAGACTACTATGTTGCTGAGAATAGGAAAGTTGGAATTTTTCCTAATGTTTTTATTGTAGCAGACGGAGTAGGTAGTAATCGTGATAGCGGCTATGCTTCAAAGCATTGCTCTGATTTTGTTATAGATCAGTTGTCGCTCACTAAAGACAGCGCCAATTATGAAAAAGAACTTGCAAAGGCTTATAGACTTGCCAATATCGATCTTGTATATAGAATCATAGCAAATCCAAAATATAATGGCATGGGAACGACTATGGTCTGTGCTACGATTATAGATGGTATGGCACTTATTGCTAATGTTGGTGATTCGAGATGTTATCATATAACTGATGATATTATCCAGATTACAAATGACCATAGTATTGCAGAGGAACTTGCACGAGTCAATGAGATAGAAAGGGGAACCGCAAAGTACTATGAACTTAAAAGTCAGCTTAGTAGGGCCTTCGGTGCAAGTAAAAAAATTGAACCTGATTTCTTTAATGTAGACTTGAGAAATGGCGATTACATACTACTTTGTACAGACGGACTAACCAATATGGTATCGGATGAAAAGATCCTAGAAATCGTTAAAGATAATACGAGTATAGAGACTAAAGTCGATGACCTTATAGACGAAGCTAATCTCAACGGCGGTAAAGACAATATAGCGGTTATACTCATATATATAGATGATTTGAAGAAGAATGATAGTGTATTCGAAAGAGAAAAGGAAGAACTCAATAGAAAGACGATAAGCGAACTGAATAAGAATGATAGCAACATAGAAAGGCGAAGCATGAAGGATATACTTGAAGATAGATCTAAAAAACTATATGACGAGGGTCATAGTAGAAGCAGAAGGAAAGATGAGGGTTTAGACGATGAAGGTTAATAAGGAAAGTAAAGACAATAAATTATCCGGAAGATATGAGATTATAGAACAGATCGGAATTGGTGGCATGAGCTATGTATATAAGGCTTATGACACTAAGAAGAAAAGAACTGTTGCTATAAAGATGCTCAAAGATGAATTATCTCTTGATGACGAATTTGTCAATAAGTTTAAGAGTGAGGCATTGGCTTGCAAAGATATAAGGCAGGCCAATGTTGTAAGTGCTTATGATGTTGTAGATGAAGGCAACATGCATTATATAGTGCTTGAATATGTTGAAGGTATAACTCTTAACAAGTACATTGAGAAGAAGGGGAGACTTAGTAATGAAGAGACTGTAAATATATCTATTCAAGTTGCAAAAGGTATAGAAGCAGCTCATAAAAATGGCATAATACATAGAGATATAAAACCTCAAAATGTAGTTATAGCATCAGGCGATATTGCCAAAATCACTGACTTTGGTATAGCAAGGGCTATTACTAGCACTACTAAAAATATATCTGTAATAGGAACTGTGCATTATATAAGTCCGGAGCAAGTTCGAAATCAAAAAGTTGACTATCGTTCAGATATATATTCATTTGGCTGTACTATGTATGAGATGATTACAGGTAAAGTTCCATTCGAAGGTGAGACTCCAGTTGAGATTATAGTTTCTCATCTTCAAAAGAGCCTAGAGAAACCTCATCTTATAAATGCCGACATATACATGAGTCTTGAGAAAATCATACTTAAAGCTACGAGAATGCTACCTCGTGAAAGATACCAGACTATTAGTGAGATGATATCAGACCTTGAAATGGCGCTTGTAGATAAAAGTGGCTCTTATATTAAAGATAGCGTATATGATGATGACGAAGCGGGCAAGACTGTAATCATAAGTGATGAAGATATGAAAGTTATAAAATCAATATCTTCAAAATTCACTAATCAATCATCATATCAAGATGGTGACGCAAAGCTTACTAAGGAACAGCAAGAGTTTATTGAAAGATATATATCTAAAAGCTCATTTAGAAAGCAACTAGTATCTCGAAGAATCCTGCTTGTGACATTTATAGGAATTATATTCCTTATAGTTATAATGATATTTATAGCACTTGATACAAGAAAACCAACTAACTTTGGATCTGCGATTAGTAGCAATAGCACTGTTGCTAATGATATCATAAAGTCGCTTGAGGGATTAAACATTGAACTTGCCGAGAATCTTACAAGAGAGTATGGTATAAGGCTTAATATAGTTGGTGAAGAGTTTAGTGATGAGATAGCGCATGGCAGAATAATCAAAATCTTAAACGAAAACTTTGTTGAGGATGGTCATATAGATGTTATAGTATCAAAAGGAAGCGAGATACTTGATTTTACTGATCTTGAAGAGCTTAATAATACAAGATGGGAAGATATGAAGATTATGCTAGATGAGAGAAATCTTAAATATGAAGAAAGAGAAGTGTATGACAATGAAGTACCAAGAGGCTATATCCTAAAAGTTAGTAAATCTAATTCAGCTGAAGATGGTGAACTTATCATCACAGTTAGTAAAGGAATCGACGCCACTAAGAGATTGATGCCAAATCTTATCAATAAACCTATATCAGAAGCAAGAGACCTACTTGCGGCAAATGAATTACTACTTGGTAATATATCATTCATCCGCGATAATAATATACCAGAAAATTATGTTATTGCTCAATCAATAGCTTCTGATAAGGAAGTATCATCTGGTACTGCAATTGACATAATTTTAAGTTCTGGTGTGGATGGAGCTGAGTATGTTTCAGAGACTGTAGTTAAGTGGCATGGAACTTTGAGCACATCTTATCGTATAGTTACTAATAATGAACCAACAGAAGTCAATACTGATGCAACTATGATTTTGCAAGTAAGACTAAAACAAGATACCGAAGATGGAACTGTATATACAGAGCTTATTGAACCAAGAGAATATAAGATAGATGCAACCATACCGCTTATATTTAAAGATATAGAAGGGGCTCAAGGTGTACAGACAGGACTTGTGCAAGTGGTTGATGTTGAAAATGATGTAGTTCTATATGAGACTCAAGTAACATTCAAGCCTTAATTTAAAGAGGTAGATTATGAAAAGATATCTTGCACCATCACTTCTTTCAGCTAATTTCTATAATCTGAAAGAAGATATTACAAAACTTAAAAGTTGCGATATTAAATATATACATCTTGATGTAATGGATGGTTTGTTTGTGCCAAATATAAGTATGGGCATACCTGTGATAAAAAGTATCAAAGATAATGTTGGTAGCGATTTTGTTTTTGACACTCATCTTATGATAGAAAAGCCTGAACGATATGTAGATAATTTTTATAAGGCTGGTGCAGATATTCTTACTATACATAAAGAAGCGACTGATGATGTGAAAGGCACTCTACATTCTATCAAAGATAAAGGAATGATGGCTGGCCTATCCATCAATCCAGAGACTGATGTACATGTCTTAGATGATGAACTTAGCGTCCCTGATCTTATACTTATAATGAGTGTG
The DNA here is from genome assembly GCA_002392345.1 of Lachnospiraceae bacterium UBA3866. GTDB lineage: Bacteria > Bacillota > Clostridia > Lachnospirales > Lachnospiraceae > UBA3633. The sequence goes on along the minus strand of DGGU01000059.1, from coordinate 2,186 downwards.
CACCCTGGATTTGGCGGTCAGAAATTCATAGAAAGCACCCTTGATAAAGTAGGATATCTTGATGAAGAGAGAAGAAAGAAAGGATATAGGTATATAATTGAGATTGATGGCGGAGTTGATAAAACCAATATCAAGAGGATCCTTAAAGCTGGAGTTGATTTTGTAGTAGCTGGCTCAGCTGTATTTAATGGTGATATCACTAAGAATATCAATGATTTTAATGAAGTGATTGGAGCATACAATGAATAAGAAGATATCTTTAATCAATGATTTGAAAATGTATAATCGTATGTCATATCTTGATAGCGTGTCTATCATATCTGCATTTGGAGATAGAGCATATATTGATATAGTTGGCGATGAAAGATATGATGCATTTATATCAGGTTATATCAAGGATAGCGATAGAATTCTAGAATATAGAGAAAAGATAGCAGATAGGAAGCTTGATAATGGCCATGTGCTCTTTTTATGCGACCCTGTATTTGCAAGCGATGGTGAGACTTATAGTGATATAAAAGATTCACATATAGAAAATTATAAAAAACTTATGGAGATATCAGATATAATCACACCTAATTTTACTGAGGCCTTGATGCTTACTGATATGTCATATGAAGATAATGTGAAGAAATACAATATAATTAATTACGAGAATGACAACAAAGAAAAAGTAGATAGTTTATCTAAGAAAATTATAGAAAGTTTATTTCCTTTACTTGATAAGATTAGATTTAAGAAAAATCAGATAACGATTATTACCGGCATAGAATTATACAATGCTATACTTACCATACTTGACGTATATGATGGAGATCACGGGAAAAGGCAGACAACCTGTAATTACTCGATGAAGATAGAAGATAGGGCTGGAGCAGGAGATATATTTGATGCCATGTTCTTTGAAGCGTCCACTAATGGATTTAATCTTGTGGATGCATTATCCGCCTCCACGTCATTCGTCAACAATGCACTTAGATACTCGAGAGATAAGAAGATAGATGAGAAGGTCGGGATATTTTTTGAACCGATATTACATGATAACATCAATGTAATGCGTAAAAAATTAAGCGAAAAGAATAATAATATTGTTAAAAAACAAAATGATATAAAAGGAGTATAATTATGTTAGACATTAAGTTTGTATATGATAATAGGGACTTGGTAAAAGAAAATATCAAAAAGAAATTTCAAGATGAGAAACTTCCATTGGTAGATGAAGTGTGCGCAATCTATGACGAAAAAAGAAGTTTTCAACAGGCTGGCGATAAATTAAGAGAAAATAGAAATAGACTCTCTAGAGAGATAGGCGCTCTTATGGCTAAGGGCATGAAGGAAGAGGCAGAGAAGATTAAGTTAGAAGTTAAGGCGCAAGGTGATGAACTTGCTTCACTTGAAGTAAAAGAAGCTGAAACTGAAGAGAAACTAACTAAAATATTGATGAATATACCCAATATGATTGACTCATCTGTACCAATTGGAAAAGATGATTCTGAAAATGTAGAGGTGGAGAGATTTGGAGAAGCTAAGGTTCCTGATTTTGAAGTCCCATATCATACTGACATTATGGAAAGCTTTGATGGTATAGATATGGATGCTGCTGGCAGAGTTGCAGGAAGTGGTTTCTACTATCTTATAGGTGATATAGCAAGACTTCATTCGGCAGTTCTTTCATATGCAAGAGATTTTATGATTGATAGAGGCTTTACATATGCCATACCACCTTATATGATACATGCTGATGTGGTTACAGGAGTTATGTCATTTCCTGAGATGGAAGCTATGATGTATAAGATTGAAGGAGAGGACTTATATCTTATAGGCACGAGCGAGCACTCTATGATAGGTAAATTCAAAGACCAACATATAGATAAGGAAAAACTCCCTATAACAATGACCTCATTTTCGCCATGTTTTAGAAAAGAAAAGGGTTCTCATGGTATAGAAGAGAGAGGAGTATATCGTATCCATCAATTTGAGAAGCAAGAGATGATAGTCGTATGTGAACCAGAAGATTCTATGAAATGGTACAATATCTTATGGAAAAACACAGTTGACTTCTTTAGATCTCTTGATATACCAGTTAGACAACTTGAGTGTTGTTCTGGTGACCTTGCAGATCTTAAAACAAAATCTTGTGATGTGGAAGCTTGGTCTCCAAGACAGAAGAAGTATTTTGAAGTTGG
>DGGU01000042.1 GCA_002392345.1 Lachnospiraceae bacterium UBA3866 | reverse complement strand
ATAAATAATAAATAATAAAAATTATGTCAAAACAAAGTATTTACTTGCATTATTTAAATATTTTTGATAAAATCTTTATGTACTTAAGGAGGGACTTATTTTATGGCAAATATTAAAAGTGCTAAAAAGCGTATCAAAGTCACTAAGACTAAAACTGAAAGAAATAAAGTTCAAAAGTCTAAGATCAAGATGTTCACTAAGAACATTGATGCGCTTGTAAAAAGTGGCAAAAAGGATGAGGCTAAAGCAATGCTCATAGATGCCACAAAAGCAATTGATATGGCTGCTAGCAAGGGTATCTACCATAAGAACAATGCAGCCAGAAAAGTTGGTAGACTTCAAAAAGCAGTTAACAAAATTTCTTAAAGTATACAGCCTTTAATGGCTGTATTTTTTTAATCTAAAACAACGTAAGTCTTACCTGTGGTTGTGTCTGTATATACTGTTCCAGATTTCACATAATTATTCTCAACTTCTTCAAGAGACATCTCAGTATTCTGATTAGTATCATCAAACTCATATTCTTGCATATCTGATTCTTCGACATTGGTGCTAGAAGATACAGTAGTCGAATCACTATTTACGTTGATATCTATCTTCCAATTTATGATAAGTGCAAGCATAATACCAACAGCAAGAACAAGCATGGCATCAGACATGTTAGAGATATAATCCATAGGACTTATACTAGCATCATTATCAAAATTATCATTGACATTAAGAGTTCTCTTCATAACATCTCCTACTTTTTCTCTGCTTCAAGCAATGCTTCCATTATGAGTGTAAGCATAATTCTATCTTTCCCATACCATCTTCTTCTTATAAGTGATATGATTGTGCATATAGAAGCTGATATAAGTCCAAGAACTGTGGTATCAAATGCTGCAAGCAAGGAATTAGAAAGAGTCATAGTATCTCCACCAGCAAGTGCTATGATACCAGGTCCAAGAGGGATAAGTGTTCCAAGCAATCCAAAAGTTGGTCCAAGTTTTACTATAAGGTCTGATTTTTTAACGATAAAATCTTGATTTTGATTATAATTATCAAGTAGTGATGCTGCGAAATTGTCTTTCATCTCATCTGAGAGATTCTTATGAATAGTAAGTTCAAGGAGTAGTCTCTTTTGGCTAATTAGTAAACTACTATTCTTAATGATAGTTGCTGGATCTCTATCGCCTTTTTTTATAGCGTCTACAACGCTTGCAGCTCTAACTTTAAGATATTTTCTCTGAAAATACTCAGCTATAAGCCCACCAACCATCACAAGCGATATTATAAGTAAAACTATCAGGACTACCTTTACAGGAGCATCCAAAATAGTTACGATCTGCCTCATCACATCATTAATTGGGCTTCTTGTCGTTACCTCTACCATATACACCTCTTAGAAAAATTCTTGTCTCTTATACGCGCCATTCATAGCTAGTACATACGATACGGCACCTATTATAAATGTAGTAAATACTCCAAGTAACATAAGCCAACGATTATCACCGATACTTACTGGGCTATCATCTATTCCTATATCACCATTTCTATCAATTTCAAATATCTTCTTTCCTGAATGTGAACCAGTATTTGAGTCAGTAAATTCCCCATCATCTCTGGCCTTACCCATGGTCTCTTTTATGAGGTCATTACCTGGTTCGTCACTTGTTACGTGTGCTACCATAACTTCTGCAGGCATATTAGAATAATCGTTAGTAATAACCATGCTAGTTCCACCACTTCCGTAATCTTCTTGTTTTTTCGCTCCACCACCTTCTCCAAGTCCTCCACCACCTCCAGCAGCTATAACTTTCTTTTTATCATATAAGCTATCATATAACTGAGTCCTGCCATGGTCGAGCTGAGTTCCTATGATCCTACCTGCATCACCAGAAGCTGTCTCAGATTCACCAGTTTCGTTTTTTGCACTTGCAAAATATATAAACTTTTTTTGTTCTGATTTTGCTGTTATTTTTGCTTTTTTAAATACATGTCCGATTTCAGTTTCTTCTCTATAACTTTGTTTTTCTTCTTCTACAATTCTTGGAGAGACATCGTTTTCAACATAACGCGTCTCTCTCGCACCTGCTGTTGGCTCTGTGTCTGCAGAGTTATATGTATAATTTGACACAGCAGTTGGAGCCATATATGCTTCATATAGTGTTATGCCTTTTTTTGATGCTGGCGCATATGCTTTAGCTGGTGGCTCTTTGATTGTCGCAACACTTTCCTCAATCTTTGGTGGATCAATCTTAACAGTTGCTGGTAACATAGCTCTAGCTCCATTACCTGTTGCATTAGATGCTATTGCACCTTGAGCTCTTATAGGTTCAGTTGCACTATTACTAGTCTTCTCTGCTATCCACTCAGCTCTTATTATTATATCTCCTGATCTTGTCGCAGATATTCTATTGACACTTAAATTATTAACTTTCCATCCTGCAAAGGTATAACCTGGTCTATATATATTGGCCTTGGTAGGTAAAGTCGCAAGACCTTTCCCATATGTGTACTTCAAAACTGGTTTATAATCATTAAGCCACAAAGCTCCATTTCCTATGTCCCATACAATATTATAGTCTACATTTTGATTATCCATCTGTCTTGTAATGAGTTCTCTTTCTGCACTTTTAGATGATAGGCTCTCACTCTGTGTCTTCTCTTCTTTCGAAATCACACCACAAAAATGAGTAGCAGGCAATATAGAAAATACTCCTACTAGAAGTAATATGCTAATGATCAACTTTGATTTAGTATTCTTTTTTATAAAACTCATATGCATATTAATTTACTACATCCTTAATGCTCTTTATCTCAATATCTTTGTATTCGCTAATTATACTCTTATCTAAAGTGTCAACAGTATTTTTAGGTAAGAATATCCTTTTAAAGCCTAGCTTAATTGCTTCTCGAACACGGATGCTAGCATTACTTATATTTCTAACTTCGCCTGATAAACCAACTTCGCCACAATATACACAATCTGTGCCAAGCTTTTTGTCATTATATGATGATACTATAGCCATAATTATAGCGAGATCTATTGATGTATCACGAACTCTAAATCCACCAGTTATGTTGACATATATATCATATTGGAAGAGAGGTATATTCATTCTCTTTTCGATGATTGCAATGAGTAGATTAAGGCGATTGATATCACCACCATTAATATTTCTTCTAGCTATACCAAAACTTGATTTTGCAACTAGCGCTTGAACTTCAAGTAATATAGGACGACCACCATCTATTATACAAGTTACTGTAGATCCTGTAGCATCTTCTTTTCTACTACCAATAAATATCTCAGATGGATTATCCACTTCGCGAAGCCCAGAACTTACCATCTCAAATACAGCAAGTACATCTGAAGCCCCAAATCGATTTTTCCTGCATCTAAGGATTCTTAAATTACTTTGTATATCATCTTCAAAGTAAAGCACTGTATCAACTATATGTTCAAGCAGTTTTGGTCCAGCCACTGTTCCTTCTTTTGTTATATGGCCTACTATAAATGCTGATATATTATATTCTTTGCATATTCTAAATAAACTTAGAGTACATGCGCGGACTTGAGTTATCGATCCAGGGATCTTATCTTCAAGATTCATCGCCATAGTCTGTATTGAATCTATGACTACAAATGAAGGGCGTTCCTTGATAAGTGTCTTTATCACAGCATCCATATTAGTATCTGAGATAAATCTTATATTATCATTAAACTTTCCAATCCTAACTGCTCTTTGTTTTATCTGATTAAGACTTTCTTCGCCAGATACATATAAGGCCTTAATATCTTTATCTCCAAGGGCTTTGACAACTTGCAAAAGCAAAGTTGATTTCCCTATACCTGGTGCACCACCCATAAGAGTAAGCGAACCACACACTATACCGCCACCAAGCAAATTATCAAATTCTGTTATGCCTGTTACAAGTCTATCTTCTTTCGTATAATCAATCTCGTCCAAACTCTTTCCTACTAACTCTCTATCTACACCTTCGCTTTCGACAAAACTGTTCCAAGCACCACAACTAGGGCACTGGCCAATCCACTTGCTGGATTCATAGCCACAGTTATCACAATAAAATGTTGTTTTGGCTGCTTTCTTACTCATTATTATTTTTGACAACTAATTTGTCGTTTTTTACGACTATAGTGATGTTATCTCCGCCATGGATATTGCCTTTTAACTTTTCTTCAGCGATAAGGTCTTCAAGCATAGATGTAAGAGTTCTTTTTAGCTCTCTAGCACCATATTCCTCTTTAAATCCTTTATCAAGTATAAATTCTTTAGCTGCTTTATCTAATTTGAAATCTACTTGTAAGTTTTCTTTAGTTCTCTGTCTTATTTCTTTAATGTTAATCTCTAAGATTTTAGTAGCATCATCTAAACTTAGCTTGTGGAAAACTATAATGTCATCTATACGATTTATAAACTCTGGCTTGAATATCTTTTTTACTTCAGCTATGACATTATCTTTCATCTCTCTATAGTCTTCTTCTTCGCTCTGTTCCTTTAGACCAAAACCAGGCTTTGAATTATCAATTATCCTACTTGCCCCAACATTAGAAGTCATAATTATAATTGCATTTTTGAAGCTTACTTTTCTGCCCATAGAGTCAGTCATGTGACCTTCGTCAAGTACTTGAAGAAGTACATTGAATATATCTTGATCTGCTTTTTCTATCTCGTCAAATAAAACTACAGCATAAGGATTCCTTCTTATCTTTTCAGTAAGTTGACCCCCCTCATCATGTCCCACATATCCTGGAGGTGAACCAATAAGCTTAGATACCGTATACTTTTCCATATATTCTGACATATCTATCCTTATAAGATTCTTTTCTGAACCAAAAAGTGAATCACTTATAGCCTTACAGAGTTCTGTCTTACCAACACCAGTTGGTCCAAGGAATAGAAATGTCCCTATAGGGCGATTTGGATCCTTGATGCCTACTCGATTTCTTCTTATAGCTTTAGAGACTATGCTTATAGCATCTTCTTGACCAATAACCTTCTTATGAAGAATCTCTTCAAGATGCATCAATTTCTCATTCTCATCTTCGGTTAGTTTCTTAACTGGTATCTTAGTCCAACTTGAAACTATATCTGCTATGTCATCTTCTGTCACTGTCAATTCATTTTTCTTTCTCTTCTCAGCAAGTTCAGTAATCATAACTTCGTATTTATATTTCTTACTTGCCTGTTTCTTTTTTACTTCTGCAGCTTCTTCTATAAGATCCTTAGATATAAGTTTTTCTTTTTCGGCTTCAAGATCTTTGATTTCTTTCTCTAAATCTTTTATATCATCGGGCACATCATATGATTTAATTTTCAGCTTACTGCATGCTTCATCTATTAGGTCTATAGCTTTATCAGGAAGATTTCTATCGGGTATATATCTTATGCCAAGTTTTACAGCCGCGACAATTGCTTTATCAGATATAGTAACTTTATGGAAGTTCTCATATCTTTTTCTAAGGCCTCTTAATATAGCGATGGACTCTTCTTCATTCGGTTCGCGAACATTCACAGTTTGAAAACGTCTTTCAAGTGCAGAATCCTTCTCAATATGCTTTCGATACTCATCAAGTGTAGTAGCACCGATAACTTGTATCTCACCTCTTGCGAGTGCAGGCTTTAAGATATTTGCTGCATCAAGTGCACCTTCAGCACCACCCGCACCAATTATCGTATGTATCTCATCTATAAAAAGAATAATATTTTTATTGGCAGATAATTCTTCAATGATTCTCTTTATTCTCTCTTCGAATTCTCCTCTGTACTTCGTGCCGGCAACCATACCGCTTATATCAAGCATTACAACTCGAGCATCCTTTAGATTCTCAGGCACATTGCCACTAACAATCATGGCACTTAGGCCTTCAGCGACTGAAGTTTTGCCCACACCGGGTTCTCCTACAAGGCAAGGATTATTTTTGGTTCTCCTAGATAATATCTGGATGACTCTATTGATCTCTTGTTCCCTTCCTATCACCGGATCTATAAGGTCATGCCTTGCATACTCAGTGAGATCTTTAGAAAAGGCATCGAGAACTGGAGTAGTTGAAAGCGGATCATTCTTTTTAATGTTGAGAGACTTATCGCTTATGCCTATAGCATTAATCAAATCTACATACATCTTTTTGATGTTGGTACCTTTGATAGTATTTAAGATCCTTATAGCAAGGCAATCTTGATCTTTGAGTATAGCTATAAGTATATGCTCTGTACCAATCATCTCAGTATGTAATTCTCTTGCTTCATCTTCTGCTCTTTTTAGTATCCTTTTCGCAGATGGTGAATAGCCGCTTGCCTCAATTGTAAGTACTTCTTTACCAGAATCTATATTTTGCTCTATCATCTTTCTAACAGTCAACTCATCTATTCCGTGAACCACAAGAAGACTATGGGCTATACTTGTCTTTTCAACAAGTAACCCAAGCAATATATGTTCTGTGCCGACATAAGTGTGGCCAAATCTACTCGACTCTTCAGTCGCTATGCTAAGTACTTTTTTTGTGACCTTTGTAAATTCCATCTATTAACCTAGATCCTCTATCTCATCAAGATTATCTTCTATATCTTCCTCATAATTATCAGGTTCAGCTTTCACATCTTTTTTCTCGTCTTTCTCATCTTCTTCATCATCTATATCATCACTATCTTTATTAGATGAGGCGCGATTGATCTTTGTTGGACGAGCATTCCTAAAATAATCATCATCGTCGTCATCGTCATCATCACTATAATCTTTATATTTATCATATGCACTCTTATTTCTATTTGAACCATTCTTGACAATGATAACTATAAGTACAATTATAAGGATGACAACAAGTACAACGAGTACTATAGCAGCTGGGAATATAATATTAAGTCTCTTTGCTGCTTCATTATACTTTGTACCAAGGTCATTGTATTCTACAAGAAGTGCTTCATAATTTCCTGCATTGGCCTCTGCCACATATCTTTGTATAGTATTGTCACCATTTCTTCTGTCATATCTATAGAAATCCATAACACCATCTTGGTTCATACCATATATGAGAAATACTTCTGGAGTATCGCCGTCTACAATATTAGTTGGGCCATATGCTTCTATAGTGTTGCCACCGAATTCTCCAGTAAGTTTCTTATATCCACTTGGTATAGGAACATCATCTGGTTTAATCATGATAGTTATAGTATACGGATTAGATGTAAATCTTTGGCCATTAGTTATTGTAGTATTGCCATCAGTGATGCCTGTATCAAGTTTTGTGACATTGAGAACGTATTGTTTAGTTGTGACATTGTCTGGAGCAGTTACATCTATAGCTACTCTATTCATACCAGTGATAAAGTTTTCATTGCCTGTTATGATAACTGTCGCATCTCTATCTTCAGCTATAGCCTGTATAGTAAGAGCTTCAACATCAGAATTAACTTCAACATTGTAGGCAGTGACGCTTGGATCAAATTCTCTATCAAGTTCTCCTGGCGAAAACTCTAAGGTTGCAAGGTTGGCATCTGTAGATTGAGTATTAGTTGGATTAACTTTTATAGTAGAAGTTCCAAACTTTGTGACATTGACAAGATTATCAGTAGTATCAGTCACCTCTTGATCTACTACATTTATGCCTGTAGTTCCTGCATAGAGAGCTTTGAATTTTAATTGGTATTCAAGCGTCTGTGTTCCAGAACCTCTTCCAACACCTGTACCATTGATACGGATGGTCCCAGCACCACCCTCTGCATTGGTTCCTTCAACGAATTCAATTCTCTGTGCATCATACTGCACTGTTATGTCTGCTGTCTTAAGTCTCACATCAGTAGATTTTACCTTACAAGCAACATTAAATGTCTTGTCTCTTGTAACAGTTGGATCGCTAAATTGTATTACTGCTGTCCCAGCGAAAGCAAATGTTACAAATGTTACTGCAAAAATTACTGCAAGAACAAAAGTTTTTAAAATACTATTTCTTTTCATATTTCTCCCCTTATTGACCAGGTCCGACACCAATCTGAACTGTAGTTAGATCTGATATATTAGGTATCACGATATCTGACCAGTTATTATAGCTATTTTGTATATTAGTAGGAGTTTCAGGTACTCCTATAATTATTGGCGTTATCATAGTGTCAGGAGTTAAAACCTGCATGCTCTCTGCACCTTTCTTGTAGATATGTATGTTATATTGTCTTATAGAACCATTTTCAGCTACGCAGTATATGATTGCTGTAGTATATGATGTAACCGTCATGATATTACCAACTCCACCAATTGCTGCTTTACTATCATATGGTTCTGCAGATACTAAGACACTATTGACATTCGCATCAACTATGATTGAATAGTCACTTACATTTGGATCAAAGGTAGGTGTCAATATATAATTAGCAACACTTAATGATTTTAATTTATTATTAGGACTGCCATCACCAGTTGGCACTTCATATCTTGTCTCAGACATATTAGTGTAGTAAGGAATCTTAAACTCGTGTGGCATCTGAAGTAAAGTTTCATCATAAGCGCTTCCTAGAAGTTGGCCTTCCTGAGCTGCACCGAGCACATTGGTCATATATTGATGTTTGAATATATTATTACCTTGCACATTCCATTTCTTAAGGTAGAAAGTATCTTGTCCAAGTTTCACATAACTGTTGGCATAGAAGTCGCAGAGACCATAGATACCTTTTTCTTTTGTGTTCCATGGACGATTATATGATCCAGCAGTGCTTGCATATTTAAGACCATTTTCTATCGGTGTCAGTCCGTCTGCAGCATATGCATTGATATTTCCAAAATTATATATACCTGGGAACTTTGCATTAGTCCCAGATACTGAGTCGCTGCCATCCTTTCCTTGTTCTTGAAGTATCATAGATACTATGACATAAGGATTGACATTGACTTGTCTACAAGCATCATATATAACTTCAGCATATGTATGATTACCTTGTGGTAGATAAGTAAAATTATATGATGACTCAGTTCCATAGTAGTCACTATTATAAACTGTGCCAACACCCTCTGGGTAGCTTTTACTTGATGATATGCCGACACCAGAAGCAGGTCCAAGTGTTTCTATATTAGGTATAACTGCAGATGTTCCAGTAAATGCATTGATCTCCACATTATTCATAATAATTGGAACAACTACTTGACTTGGATCATAAGGCGTAAGTTCAGAACCTGGATAAATAATACCTGCATCAGTACTTGGCACCATCGGAGTTACGAAGCCTGGCATAATTGCATTCGAATCAGGCTGATAAGTAGAGATGCCATCTGTAGTAACATATGCGTCAAGAAAAGTTCCTTTGACCATCTCCATGATTCCAGCAAGTGTATGGACATTTGCATTGAAGGTCTGAAGTTCAAATTGAAATACATAAGGTGCATATAAGAAATTCCTTGGGTCAAGATAAGCTGCTGTCACTTCTTTGCTTGCAGCCACCCATGCATTTCCATCAAAAGTAGGCCAAGTTGATGTCGTATAGTCATACTTCCCATCCTCATTGGATTTGTATGACGATATAGAAGTTGAATTCACAAGAGTTCTTGTTCCAACAAGTTCATTTTCAAGAACATAGTCAAAATCTAAACCTACATTTTGAAGGTAAAATGTCCATAGCGGATAATTAGCATGTAAATCGCGCAATGCCTCTTTATATGATTCAGGAAAACCTTTTATGTTTAAATCATTTTCAAATGCAGCATCATACACATATGTTGACATTTCTTTAGTGAAGTCCGATCTTATATATGCATTTTGATTATTGTATCTAAATCGATACCAGGTCTTCCCATTCCCAGTAGCGTCGTTTAAACTCTCAGTGGGTGTAAGTTTATATCCTAGTGGCACTGTCCCAAGCAAACTATAACTGGTTCCCGGGCCACTTCGCACATTAACACTAGTTCCCTTAACCATAACGGAACTTGGTAATGCGTAGACATTTTTCACACTGAAAAAACTAAAATGTGGGTTAATTACCAGATAAGAGACACATAACAAAAAAACAAATGCTCTCTTTACACATTTTTTAAGCATTCTATTCAACTTAATAATTATATAATATTTAGGGCATTTTTACAAGTTTAATTAGTGGTAAAGCCTTGGCAAAATAGCTTATTTTACAATAAAAAAAGCGCTCATATAACTCGCGCCTACGAACTCTCGTATGGGCAAGCTATGCGAGCCCTTTAGTCATCTACGTAGCTAGCATATGCCCTGTGCTAGCATCGCGGTTGCTACTTTCTTAAATCCTGCGATATTGGCTCCCATTACGAAGTCATCTTTATTGCCATACTCGCTTGCTGTCTCTGTAACCTGCTTGTAGATATTCTTCATGATGCCCTTAAGTCTCTCGTCAACTTCTTCAAAAGTCCACGATAACCTTATAGAGTTTTGTGACATCTCAAGACCTGATACAGATACGCCACCAGCATTGGCTGCTTTACCAGGCATATATAAAACTTTATTATCTTGCATAACTTTAATTGCTTCAAGAGTAAGTGGCATGTTGGCGCCTTCTACTACAAGTTTAACACCATTACTTACTAGAGTCTTAGCTTCTTCGCCAGAAACCTCATTTTGAGTTGCACATGGTGCAGCGATATCAACTTTTTCTCCCCAAGGTCTCTTTCCTTCTACATATTTTGCTGACTTGACAGTGTCAACATATTCTTTGATTCTTCCTCTTCTTACTTCTTTTATCTCTTTCACTACATCTACATTGATTCCATTTCCATCATAGATATAACCATTTGAGTCTGACATAGTTATAACTTTAGCTCCAAGTTCTTCAAACTTCTTAGCACAGTATATAGCGACATTACCAGAACCACTTATAGCAACAACTTTACCTTCTATACCATCGTGAGCATCCTTAAGCATCTCATCAGCCATATATACTACACCAAAACCTGTAGCTTCAGTTCTTGTGAGAGATCCACCATAAGTTAATCCTTTTCCAGTAAGAACTCCTTCATAAAGTCCTGTCAATTTCTTATACTGTCCAAAAAAATATCCAATCTCTCTTGCGCCAGTACCTATATCACCTGCTGGGACATCTGTGTCTTTGCCAATGTATTTATATAATTCACTCATGAAACTTTGACAAAATCTCATAACCTCATTATCTGATTTGCCTTTTGGATCAAAATTAGAACCACCTTTAGCTCCGCCCATAGGAAGTCCTGTGAGAGAGTTTTTGAAAATCTGTTCAAATCCAAGGAACTTAAGTATACCTTGATTTACACTTGGATGAAGTCTTATACCACCTTTATAAGGTCCTATAGCCGAATTAAATTGTATCCTATAGCCCTTATTAACCTGAACTTGTCCCTTGTCATCTACCCAAGGCACTCTAAAACTAATGATTCTTTCTGGTTCTACAATTCTTTCGAGAAGTCCAGCATCCTTATATAACTTTTCGTTTTTAATTACTGCTGGCTCGATTGTTGTGAAAACCTCCTTTACCGCCTGATGGAACTCCGGCTCGTTTGGATTTTCTCGTACTACTTTTTCAAATACTTCACTTACATATGACATATTTTACTCCTTTTCCATGGCAGATAATTTCAAAGCTCTATCTTCTGCTATGATTGTCTCTATTAATTCATTGATATTGCCTTTCATGATATCATCTATATTATATAGACTTAGACCGATCCTATGATCAGTAACTCTACCTTGTGGAAAATTATAAGTCCTTATCTTTTCAGATCTATCTCCAGTTCCTATCTGGCTCTTCTTATCACTTGCATATTTACTATGTTGCTTTTCTTGTTCTATGTCATAAAGTTTTGCTCTAAGCATAGCCATAGCCTTATCTCTATTTTGGAATTGTGATCTCTCTTCTTGACACGCCACAACTATACCAGTAGGCTTATGTATGAGACGAACTGCAGATGAAGTCTTATTGACATGTTGTCCTCCTGCACCACTTGATCTATATACTTCCATCTCCACATCAGCTGGATTAATCTCTACATCAACTTCATCAACTTCTGGCATAACTGCTACTGTGATAGTAGATGTGTGTATACGACCACTACTCTCGGTCACAGGGACTCTTTGAACTCTATGAACTCCCGACTCATACTTAAACTTTGAATATGCTCCCTTGCCATCTACCATGAATATAACTTCTTTAAAACCACCAAGACCATTTTCATTGACTGACATAAGTTCAGCCTTCCAACCCATGTTATCTATATATCCCATATACATCCTATAGATTTCTGCAGCGAAAAGTGCAGCTTCATCTCCGCCAGCACCTTGTCTGATCTCAACGATGATATTCTTATCATCCATAGGGTCTTTAGGGATTAGAAGTAACTTTATCTCATTATCAAGTCTTTCTTTTTCTTTCTTAGCATTTGCAAGATCTTCTCTTGCCATAGCAAGCATCTCTTCATCGGATTCTGAATCTATAATTGCAAGTGAATCAGTCTCAAGCTTTTCTGCATCAAGATATGCTTTATAGGCATTGACTATAGGCATAAGATCATTTTGCTCTTTCATAAGTTTAGTATATCTATCTATATCCTTAGTCACTGCATCAGAACTTAGTTCTTGCATTATCTCTTCATAGTGTTTATATAAACTTGTAAGTTTACTATTGACCATACTTTATAATTATATCACAAGAGTTTTTAAATAAATACTATAACTCTATCATTTCCTCCTAGATCTTTAACTGTCTCTATATGGGTATAACCGCCATTCTCAAAAATCTTTTTTACATCATCTGCCTGATCATATCCTATCTCAAGATAGATCTTCCCACCAGGGTTTAGATACTTTCTTGCCCCTTCTGCTATCCTTCTATAATACTTAAGTCCATCCTTATCGCCATCAAGAGCGATTCTTGGCTCAAATCTTTTTACCTCGTCTTCTAGATTCATTATGTCATCACTTCTTATGTAGGGTGGGTTAGCTGTTATAATGTCAAAACCATTGATGCCAAGTTCTGTACCAAGTTTTTCAAAACCATCAAAGATATCGCTCTTTAAAAAATATATTTTCTTCTGCATCTCATCAACATACTCACTATCATCAGTAAGTTCTTCTGCATTTCTTGCAGCTACACTTATAGCTTCATCTGATATATCAGTCCCTACAACTAGTTTATAATCTCCAAGATTTGATAAGGCTATCGCTATGCACCCTGAACCAGTGCAAAGGTCAAGTACAAATTTATTTTTATCAGTGTTATCAAAAAGTACTTTTTCAACCAAAGTTTCTGTATCTTGTCTTGGTATAAGGACATTGTCATTGACTTTAAATCTAAGGCCATAAAAGTAAGTTTCGCCAAGGATGTATTGAAGTGGGAAATGTTTAGCTCTTGCTTCTATCATCTCATCATAGTCTGATATCAGATCTCTTATTGAGGACACACCATATCTATCCTCCAAATCATTCTCACATTCGTTTAAATAACTCGCCATATCCATATCAAGAAGACTTAGAAGGATCTCAGTCGCATCAAAATCTGCATTATCTATTTTATTTTTTTGAAGGGTTATCCGTCCCTCTTCTAATATATCTCTTAATTTCATGTTACGTCCAATCGACTATTTTCCCGTTTCTTTTCACTTTATAGGCTTTCTTTGCGATTTTCGCAAGTGGTTCATCTGATTTTGAGTCAGAATAGAATTTATCAATTATCGCATCAGGATAGATTTCACGAAATCTCCTAACTTTCTCTTCACCATAGCAATTAAAACCTATATAATCACCTGTCTTTATATCAACTTCCGAACATATGAGATTGACTCCAAGTTCCATGCAGATAGGTTCAAGTATATATCTTGGGCTCGCACTTATAATCACATCATCATCTTTTTTTTCTTGAAGATACCAATCATATATCTTTTCCCTATGTGTATCCCAAAACTCATCCACTATTCTTTCTATTTCTCCATCTCCAAAGCTATTTAAAAACTGAAAGAAAGTTTCTTTCATCTTGGTCTTAGTCACTATATCAAGGCGATACTTTATAGCATCTAATATAAATTTTGGAAGATATCTTATAACTTTGGTATAATGTCTTAAGAGATAATAATAGAAATCTCTCGTAGAATCATTTTTATATATTGTCCCATCAAAATCGTATACATTCATAACGTCTAACCTATTTAAAATTAGCTTCTTTAAATTTTTTCCAGTCAAATACTGCTTCAACAGCTTTTATCGCAACTTCAACTTCTGACCTATCTGGCTCATGAGTTGTAAGTCCTTGCATCCACATGCCAGGTCTTGAAATGATATCTACAAATTTATTATCAAACTTACCCATAAGTCTTAAAATCTCATATGACACTCCTGCAACCACAGGTATGAGTATAATTCTTGATACAAATTTTAATAATAATGTTGGCGGGTTGATGAACATGAATAAAAATATAGAGATAATCATGACATATACAAGAAATGAAGTCCCACATCTTTTATGTTCTTTGCTTGCCTTCATTACATTATCAACAGTAAGATCCCATCCATTCTCTATGCAGTTGATGCACTTATGTTCTGACCCGTGATATTCGAAGGTCCTTCTTATCTCTTCCATTCTCGAAATTAATTTTATATACAATATAAAAAGTACTATACGAGTGATACCTTCTATAAATGCAGTCACAAAATGCCTCTCGATATTAAAAGTGCTTTTACAAAATGATCCTATAGCAGCAGGTACAAGTGCAAATATGAATAAAGCAAGCACAACAGAAATAGCTGTCACGATACCCATAACTATAGATAGAGTCTTGCCGCTTAAGTGTTCGTTAAGCCACTTATCAAGTTTGCTTTCCTCTACAATCTCTTCATCATCAAAAAAGGATGCAGAGTACTCAAGAGTCTTACTTCCAAGTATGAGGGAATCAACCATAGAAAATATGCCTCTTATAAATGGCAAACCTAAGATTTTAAATTTTTCTTGCATCATAAGATAAGTGTCCTTCTTAACGACTATCTCGCCATTCGACTTCCTAACTGCCACAGCATACTCTGATTTATTCTTCATCATGATGCCTTCTATAACAGCCTGACCACCTATACCACTATAAACTTTTTTGTGATTCTTATTCATCTGCAATAAAAAATTAAGGGCGATTTGTTCTCGCCCTTATTTTAAGTTTACCTAACCTAATCCAAATTTCTTATTAAATTTCTCTATTCTACCACGAGCTGCAGTTGCCTTCTGTTGTCCTGTGTAGAATGGATGACATTTAGAACAAACTTCTACGTGAATGCTTGGCTTTGTACTTCTTGTAGTGAACTCGTTGCCACAGTTACAAGTAACCTTGCATTCTTGATACTTTGGATGCAATCCTTCTTTCGCCATATTAACACCTTCTTTCTTATGGTTTCCGACCATAATAAACTCATAATAATATATCACTTTTGGTATGGAATGTCAAGATATGCGAAAGACTTTTTCATAATATATATATACAAAATAATCAAATCATAATTTGTCTTTGCATATATTATATAGCGGACAGATATCGCACTTCGGTCTTCTTGCTACACATATCTCACGGCCTAATGCTATGATATGTGTGTTCCATAAGTTCCAATACCTCTTCTCCACAATCTCCTTTAACTTTTCTTCTATAACTCCTACATCTTTAGTACTTAGTTTAAAAAGAATATTGGAAATTCTTGCCACATGAGTGTCAACAGCCATAGCAGGTTCACTATATAATGTCCCAATGACAACTGATGCTGTCTTCCTTCCCACCCCAGGGAGCGATAACAAATCATCAAAATCTCTAGGCACTTTTCCACCAAAATCTATGATTAATTTCCTAGCACAAGCTATAAGATTTTTTGCTTTATTATGATAGAAACCGACTGAAAAAATATCATTCTCAAGAGTTTTAATATTTGCATTTGCAAACTTATGTAGTGAATTGTATTTTTTATACAAGCCTTTCGTCACAAGATTAACTCTCTCATCGGTACACTGAGCTGACATCATAACAGCAAATAAAAACTCATAAGGCTTATTCTTATGGTAGTATAGATAAAGGGGTATCTCTGCCCCGTATCGCTTAATTAGAATCCTTACAATCTTTTTCGCTTTTTCTTTATTAGTCATGTTAATGTGGGCTCGCGCAGCTCGCCCCTACGATAATGGCTTCGCCCCTACAATAATGGCTTCGCCCCTACAAGCCAAAGCAATCTATAGATGAATAGAGGCCGGGATTTTTATCTTTAAGGTATAACATACAAGTTAGTGCACCTTTAGCAAAAGTACCAAAATCATATGAGTGGTGAGTAAGCTCTATCCTCTCGCCATCCATGCCAAAAATTACTGTATGCGATGAAGAGATATTGCCGGATCTCACAGAATGAAAAGTGATCTCATTTTCGCCCCTTATGCCTTTCCCAACTCTACCGTATTTTGCTACATCAGATAGTTTAACATTGAGGTTTTCAGCAACAATATTACCTATGACTTTGCCTGTACCAGATGGTGCATCGAGTTTTTTGTTGTCATGATAGTCTATAATATCAATATCTGAATCCTTACCAATAGTCTTAGTTAAAGTTTCAACTAGCTTATACATAAGGTTGACAGCAAGTGATGTATTATGAGATTCTGTTATAGCTATTTTACTACTAGCATCTTTAATTATCTTCTCTTCTTCATCGGTAAAACCAGTAGTGCCAAGTACAAGTGGTTTGTTGTGTTTTACGCAAGATGCAACTACTTTCATCGATAAACTTGTAATAGAAAAATCTATAACTCCATCACATTTATCTATAATCTCTTCTATATCACCATATATTATAGCACCAACCTCATCAGTTTTTGATACAACGCTTATATCTTTTGCAATATAATCACGCTCTGGATTTCCAACTGCACCAACTATCTCAAAATCACCTTTCCTCTTAAGTGCTTCTCTTACTACTAGCTTCCCCATCTTGCCAGATGGTGCTGTGATAACTATTTTCATCATGAACTCCTTTTTAGATATTATAGATTTTTATGTGCATTAAGTAGTCTCACGCTATTTAACACTGCTAGTACCATAACTCCAACATCAGAAAATACCGCAAGCCACATATGAGTTATACCAAAGATTGATAATATAAGTACTAAAACTTTTACGCCAATTGACATGATTATATTTTCATAAACTATAGTAAGAGTTTTTTTACTAAGTTTTAGAGCTTTAGGTACTTTCAATATATCATCATCCATTATGACCATATCAGCAAGGTCGATAGCGCTATCAGATCCCATGTTGCCCATAGCAATACCCACATCAGCTCTTGTGATACATGGCGCATCATTGATTCCGTCTCCAATAAATGCAAGTTTTGTATTCTTTATAAGTTCTTCAACTATAGATAATTTGTCTTGCGGCAAAAGACCTGCACGATATTCGTCTATACCAATCTTCGCTGCAACATCTTTCGCTACATCTTCCCTATCACCTGTAAGCATTATATTCTTTTCAATCATTAATTCTTTTAATTCCTTGATGGCTTCTATAGCATTTTCTTTTATAATATCATTTATAAGTATATGCCCTTCATACACATTATCTATCGCTACATGTACAAGCGTTCCTATATCTTTATTGCAAGGCAACATCTCTATGCCATTATCATTCATAAGTTTATCATTGCCAACTAGCATGTGCTTGCCATATGCTATGCCAGATAGACCTCTTCCCGCAATCTCTGTCACATCTTTTACAGAATTTACATCTATTTCTTTCCCATAATACTTAAGTATGCTTTTAGCTATAGGGTGATTGGAAAAATATTCTATATGTGCAACATATTTTACAAGTTCCATCTCATCCATCTTACAATGATGTATCCCTACAACTTCAAATACGCCCTTAGTCATAGTTCCAGTTTTATCAAATGCAAAAGTTTTAATTTTAGTTAAAGCCTCTATAAAATTTGACCCTTTAACAAGCACTCCCATCTGACTTGCAGAACCAAGACTTGCAAAAAATGCAAGTGGAACGCTTATGAGTATAGCACAAGGGCAGCTTATAACGAGTACTGTGAGAGCTCTATAGCCATAGTCAGATAAGTGCAAGAATGCATGTGAATTGATGAACTCATATAAAGTAGGTATGATAAAAGTAAGTAATGCAATAAGACACACTATCGGAGTGTAGACTTTAGCAAATGATCTTATAAAATTCTCAGATTGAGATTTCTTATCGGCAGCATTTTCTATAAGATTCATTATCTTACTTGCTGTAGAATCCTCGTATCTTTTTGTAGCTTTAACCTTTATGAGTTTATCATTATTGATAAGACCACTCGCTACATTATCGCCGACTGTGACATACCTTGGTATGCTCTCACCTGTAAGCATAGAAGTATTGAGAGTAGTGCTTCCTTCTATTATCTCTCCATCAATAGGCACTTTCTCATGTGGACCTACTATTACAACTTCACCCACATCTATAAGTTTTGGATCTAAACTCTCAATCTTATCACCTCGAATGACATTTGCCATATCAATCTTTAGATCGACGAGTTTTGTGATTCTATCTTTGCTTTTATCATAAGAATAATCTTGGAAAAGTTCTCCAAGTTGATAGAAAATCATAACGAATATTGCTTCGCTATTTTCACCAATAATAAAAGCACCTATAGTTGCTATGGACATAAGTATAGTTTCATCAAGCGAAAAATTAGTGAAAAGTGTCTTTATCGCACTCATAAGCACATCATAACCTGCAATGAGATACGCTACAAGGCATACTATTAATTCGGCATTACCTTCAAGTTTTAAAATCTTAGTAAGAGCAAAAAGAAGTGCTGATAGCACTATTCTTACTATAACAATTTTTCTCTCATTTTCCATATTATTACCTATCTATGTCTACAATAATATAAATATAACTATCTAATAAAATTTTATATTTAATCTCTTTATGGCCTTATATAATATATATCCAAGAACATATAAGGCTATGATCTCGCCAATTGCTACTGATAATGCAGTGACAATCACCGCTACGCTTCCAACGATGGTAGTTCCAAAAAGATCAACATCTCCCCATCCCATAACGATTATCAATTCATAAGGTATGATAATTGCATTTGATATAATTGTTGGAAGCATCTTTAGAAAAAAATTATCCGATTTGATAAATCTTGCTAAGAATAATCCAATAAATGTAGCAAGTGATCCAAGAAATGCATCTACAATAGGTAGCGGAGTGCCACCAACAAGTAAATTGGAAAGAAAGCAACCGAGTGTTATAGAGAAAACTGCATTCTTATCAAAAAGAACCATTATGCACAATGCTTCTGCAATTCTCACCTGAATAGGTCCAAAACTAATCGGCTGAAAAATAAAACATAATGTAACATAAAGCGCTGCATACACTGCATTTCGCAGTATGCTCTTTAACTCTAAATTCATAAAACCCTTTCACATCTCAATTTCTCGATGCCTCATTTTGTTTACATAATTAGCAAATTAACTTATATTATACAATAAAACAGACTTATTTACAATCAAAACAAAAAAGCGGCCCGAAGGCCGCTTGATATACGGGCTATGTGCCCTTCTTATGTATATAAATTATTCCTCGTCAAATACGTAATCTTTACCAGGAAGTATAGCATTGAGTACGATACCAAGTACAGCTGCACAAGCAAGACCACCAAAGCTAAGAGTTACTTCTCCGAATTGGAATTGAGCTGGTGATGAATTGAATGCAAGACCTGATACCATGATGATAGCTGCTATAAGAACGTTTCTTTGATTAGCGAAATCAACTTTATGTTCTACAAGAGTTCTAAGACCAATAGCTGAAATCATACCATAAAGAACGAATGAGATACCACCAATAACTTCATCTGGAATAGTATTGATGAAACCATCAACAGCAGGTATAACTGAAAGCAAAATTGCTACTACTGCTGCTACTCTAAGAACGAACGGATCATATACACCAGTAAGTGCTACAACACCAGTATTCTCTGAGTAAGTAGTGTTAGCTGGACCACCAAGTAATCCTGCGATAGAAGTTCCGATACCATCACCAAGAAGAGTTCTTGTGAGTCCTGGATCTTTTATAAAGTTCTTTCCACAAGTAGCGCCGATAGCTGCAACGTCACCAACGTGCTCGATGATTGCTGCAAGAGCAACAACTACACAAGTAACGATAGCGCCTGCTTCAAATTTAGGGAAATGGAAAGGAGGTAAAGCTACTACACCACTGAAGTTGAGTGGCTTTGTCCATCCAAGTGCAAATGCTACTATGTATGAAACTATAATACTAATAAGGATAGGGAGTATCTTAACCATTCCCTTGCCCCAGATATTGCAGATGATGATAACAGCTATAGCTAAAACTGATATAATCCATCTTGGTTGTCCTGGGTTCGCCAGAGTTCCACTTAAGCAGTTATTAAGTGCTGATGGAGCAAGTATAAGACCGATAAGAACGATGATAGGTCCTGTAACTACTGGTGGGAATAAAGTCATAACTCTCTTTGCGCCAAGTGCATAGATAAGTGCTGCTAATATAACATATACAAGTCCTGCACATACGATACCACCTGTTGCATATGGAAGAAGTGCTGGGTCACCACCTGGTGCTATTGAAGCAAATGCTCCAAGGAAAGCAAAAGATGAACCAAGGAATACAGGTACTTTACCTTTTGTTATAAAATGGAACCAGAGTGTTGCAATACCTGCACAGAAAAGTGTAACAGAAACTGAAAGTCCAGTAATGAGCGGAACTAATACTGTTGCACCGAACATAGCGAAAACGTGTTGGATACCAAGTATGATTGATTGAGGTAATCCAAGTTGTTTCCTCGCATCATAGATGCCTGTTTGGGTTGCTGCCATATAATCTCCTCCTCGTTTTTAAGCGACGACCGCTGTAAATTTGAATTAACAAGTTATAGTACTTATAACCTTATTATACCACAAAACCAAATATAAATAAAGTTTTTGGCATATTTTCTTAACAAATTTTAGGCCTAAAAATAGTGCATTTTAGCCATTCTACTTGTTTTTATTATTGATAGCTTCCATGATCATATCAGGTGTTATAGGCATACGATCAAATCTTGTACCTAAAGCATTGGCTATAGCATTGGCTATAGCTGGAGCTCCTGGAACCATCGCAGGCTCACCTATACCACGAGCACCAAATGGACCTGTCTCTTCTGCAAACTCACATACATAAGACTCAAGTCTCTCTGGTAATTCATAAGCTGTAGGAATCTTATAATCAAGGAATGATCCATTCATGAGTTTACCATCTTTTAAGATCATAGCCTCATAAAGTGCAGTACCAAGTGATTGAATCATAGCACCTTCAACTTGTGCTGCATAAAGTTCTGTGTTGATAACTTTTCCTGGGTCAAAGCAAGAGATCATCTGAAGAACTTTTACATGACCAGTCTGAGTGTCTATCTCAATCTCAACGCCTGTACAACCTATAGTCCAGAATGCAACACCTTTCTCTGATTGACTATCTGCAGCATTATATGCCATGTTGTTAGGTAATGTAAACGTACCTACTCCTATAGCTGGTCCACCGATACCTGAACCATCTTCAAGAGGCATACCAAGTGCAAATGTCTTTATATCTGCTCTTAAATTTTTATGATATTTGCTTGCTACTACCCAAGTACAATTATTCTCATCATCTCTCTCAAGATACATATCTCTTGCTGGATATCCAAATTTCATCTGAGCAAGATTGAATATCTTGTTTCTCAAATCTTCTGCTGCAAGTTTAACTGCATTACCAGCACAGTATGTAGTACGACTTGCAACTGTCTGCCACTCATATGGATTCATATTAGTGTCACCAGATTTTAGAGTTATTCTTGATGGATTGACATTGAGAACCTCTGCTGCAATCTGAGTTAATGCTGTATTAGAACCTTGACCGATCTCTTCTGCACTTGTATGTACATAGAGAGTTCCGTCTTCATTCATCCTTATGATAGATGATGAGCCTGCATCAGTAGGCTGAGAAGGTGACTTCCAACCTGCTGCAATGCCCATACATCTAATCTTATGATCGCCAACTTTCTTTGGTGTAGCATCATAATTTAGTTCCTTTAAAACAGTCTCAAGACAAGGTTGATAACCTGATACTTGCATAACTTCGCCCATACCAGTCTTATCACCAGGACGAAGACCATTGATTCTTCTTATCTCTACAGGTGATATACCTATCTCTCCTGCAACTACATCAAGGTTCTGCTCTATACAGAAGTGGATTTCACACATACCAAATCCTCTATATGGGCCACCTACTGGGTGATTAGTATATAGGCAATATGAATTAGTAGTTACATTCTCTATATTGTAAGGACCTGCACCTGCAAATCCTGCTGCCTTAGCTATATTTACACCGTATTCGTTATAAGCACCACCATCCCAATAGAAATTATTCTCAACTGCAAGGATCTTACCTGTCTTATCAACACCAGTCTTAATCCTTGCAAGCATTCCTTGACGAACATATGCATCACGGAATTCTTCTTCACGGGAATATGTGAACTTAACTGGACGGCCAGGATTAAGCTTGGCAAGAGGTATTATGATACCTTCTATAGTTGTACCAGCTTTAGCACCAAATCCACCACCAACGAACTCAGATATTATCTGAATCTTATGAAGTGGTATGTCAAATGAGTCAGAAAGTGCATTTCTAACTGCATAAGGTGATTGGCAAGATGCCCATACAGTAAGATTACCACTTTGATCAAATTTGACTGTAGCAGTATGTGTCTCTATAGGGCAGTGTTGAACATGAGGCACATAATACTCATGCTCTACTATCTTATCACATTTCTTGAAAGCCGCCTCTGTATCGCCTTTCTTTAAGAAATGCTTATGTGATATATTAGTCCCTGGAACTGGATGGAATATAGGTGCAACCCTATATGTTTCAAGTTCTGGGTGTACAAGTGGAGCATCAGGCTTTAGAGCATCCATAGGACTTAAAACTGCAGGAAGTTCTTCATAATCAACCTTAACAATCTTACAAGCCTCATGTGCTATCTCTGGAGTCTCTGCACATACAGCTACAACAGCTTCTCCTCTATACTTTGCTGTCTTATGAGCAAGGAAGTTCTTATCTGCAAGGTAGAGGCCACCACGCTTTGCATAGTAGTCTCCAGTTATAACGTTTTTAACGCCTGGTAGCTTTTCAGCTTCACTTGTGTCTATCTTTAAAATCTTAGCATGTGGGTATGGACTTCTTACTACATCAGCATAAAGCATACGAGGCATATTGATATCGCCTGCATACTTAGCTGCTCCAGTAACTTTAGCCACACCATCAACTCTTGGGAGATACTTCCCTATCGCAGTATATTTTCCATCAACTGTCATATTTATCTACCTCCCCTCTTAGCTACTACGTCTTCAACTGCTTCGATAATTCTCTTATAACCAGTACATCTGCAAAGATTGCCAGATAGAGCAATCTCTATCTCTTCACGAGTAGGTTTCTTATTCTCTTCAAGTAATGCAGTTGTTGACATGATAAATCCAGGAGTGCAGTATCCGCATTGAAGTGCTACATGGTCTATAAATGCTTGTTGAACATCAGTGAGTTTTCCGTCTTTAGCAAGACCTTCTACTGTGAGGACATTTTTGCCATCAAGTTCAGGTGCAAGCATAAGACATGAGTTAACTGCAAGACCATCAACAATTATAGTACATGCTCCGCATTCTCCTGCTCCACAACCCTCTTTAGCACCAGTTAGGTCTAGTTCTTCTCTTATAACACGAAGGGCTGTATGATTAGGTGCAACTTCCATCTCTATGGGTTCACCATTAAGAGTAAATTTAACATTTATCTTTTTCATCTCTTCCCTCCTTCCTAATTAAGTGCCTTAAGGCTATTTTCTAATATAGACTTAGATACTAAGACTCTATATTCCTTAGTTGCACGAAGATCTGATATAGGTGCTATCTCAGATTCAAGTATTCCCTTAGCCTCTTCGATAACCTTATCATCAATCGATTTTCCTTTTAAGAACTCTTCAGTCTTAACAAGTCTAATTGGTGTAGGAGCTACAGAACCATAGGCAATCCTATATTCATCTCCTACTTTACATATAGTTGCTACTATATTTGAAAGATCAACTTCATGACGTCTAGCATTCTTAGTGTAGATACCCTTTAAACCTTCAACATAAGGCATCTTAACACCAAGCACTAACTCATCTCTTTCAAGTACAGTCTTACGAACGAATGTTATAAATTCACGAACTGGAACTTCTCTTTTTCCTTTTGGGCCTTCAATTACAACAACTGCATCGAGGCAGAACATAGGAGTAAGACTATCACCAAGTGGTGATGCTGTACAAAGGTTGCCAACTGATGTAGCTTTATTTCTTACTTGCTTAGATCCTACATGTCCGCAGGCATCTGCATAGTAAGGATAAAACTCTTTCACATTTTTATCGTTTTGAATCTCATGCATAGTTGCAAGAGCACCAACGAATAGTCCCTCTTTCTTGTCAAATTTGATTCCCTTCAATTCATCAATATGCTTTATATCAACTACAAATTCAGGATCGATAATCTCATCACGAAGACGAACTACGACATCAGTGCCACCAGCTAGAACAGTTGCTTTTTCTTTGTAAGATGCGAGTATATTGATAGCCTCTTTGACAGTTTTAGGCGCAACATATTCGAATTCTCTCATGATTTTCTCCTTAATATACTATCGTTATACATCTTCAAATCCATCAAATGCAACTATACGAGTAAATGCAGATTCAATATCTACACCCTTCCAAGGGAAGCAGCCGATAACAAGTCTCTTGTTAGATACTTTATCAATCTCTCCGCCTACACACTCTGCATGGATGATCTCGCCGTATTTCTTAGGGAACATCTGGATGTGCATAGCTTGATATTGATCTGGCCATGGATAGATCTCGTTTAGAGACTTTCCATATTTTTTCTTCATATAGTCATCGCACTTCTTAGCATCCATTGGACACCAATCACGAATCTTAGTGTTCATTGGGTGATCTGCAGAACCGCAGTCTACACCGATCCAACGAATGTGCTTATTGTGACACCACTCTACGAATGAAAGAGCTGGACCTGGGTGACGAACCATATATCTTTGCTCATCAGCTGCTGGCTCTTCCCAACCATACTTATGATATCCTGTGTTGATGATGAGGATATCACCATCTTTTACTTCAACTCTCTTCTCGATATCTTTCTCACTGTAGATTGAGAAATCTTCTGCGCCGAACTCATCAGAAAGGTCAACTACTACACCTGGGTGGCAAAGTTTATCGAGTGGTAGGCTAGCAATATCTCCGCCTGATGTATCAAAGTGTCTTGGTCCATCAAGGTGAGTTCCTACGTGGTTACTAGTATGGATAATCTGTCCATTAGCACCATTAGAAGATAATCTCTTAAAATATTCAACTCTTAAAGGTTGATATGTTGGCCAAGGTGGAGTTGTAACACCTGTTCCTATTGTTAAATCATACATTTTAATTTGGTTCCATTTCATAAATATTTTCCTCCTATTAATTTATTAGGGCTCGCAGAGCTCGCCCCTACGATTTTTGAATTCTATTAACCCATATAAGTCTCTTTAAAATCTTTTAATGCATCTTCGAAACACTTCATAGGTGGGTGAACGATACCAGCACCAACTTGGCCTACGCCTGGTTTCTTAGCTGCTATACCAGTATTGATAACTGGTCTAATCTGAGTCTTGATAACTTTTCTTATATCAATACCTGTTGCTGAACCACGGAAATTAAGTGCAGGAATCTTATATGTTGTTCCTTCGCCTTCAGTGATCTCATACATCTGTCTACTGTAGTTAAGAGCGTCTTCTGGAGTTCCACCAACGAATTGAACGATTGCTGGAGCAGCACCCATACAGAATCCACCGATACCACAAGTCTCAGTGATACAAGAATCACCAACATCTGGGTTAGCATCTGCCTCTGTAAATCCTGGGAAGTAAAGTCCTTCAACGATCTCTGCAGGGCCTGTGAACCATTTCTTTTGTCCAAGACCTGCTACTCTTATACCAAACTCATAACCATTACGAGCCATAGTTGCTACTATTGTAGAACCCTTAGTCTTAGGATTTACATCACAGAATGTAGCATCCATAGTACATTTTGCTGCTGGCATAGTAAGGTTAAGGAAGAAGTGGTCGTTACTATCTATGAACTTAAGAGCCTTAACTTTCTGCTCATCAGTGAAATGAGTTTGAACTATAGCTGGAGCAAGTTTTCTAAAGAGTAAAGATGTACCTGCTTTATTTCTGTTGTGTCCATCATCACCCATCTGAAGAACTTCTGAAATCATAGCCTTTAAGTCGATATCACCTGTTATTGCAAGAGCTTCTTTAACTATAGGATAGAGTTCTTTCTCGAGCCATTTAAGTCTATCAAGAACTTCTGGTTGATAAGCACCAAATCTAAGAACTTTTCCAAGTCCTTCGTTGAAAGTACAATATGCTTTGTTGCCATACTCTTTGTTCTCAACGATGAATACTGGCATGTGATAAGATACGATACCAGCCATAGGTCCAACTGCAGCATGATGATGGCAAGGATCAAATGTGATCTTTCCAGATGCAGCAAGAGCCTCTGCTTCCTTATCATCCTTTGCAAGACCTTCATACATAAGTGCACCTATAACTGCACCCTTTTGTGGTCCACTCATATGTTCCCAATCAACTGGAGGACCAGAATGGAGTATAGTAGTAGGAGTCATACCAGGAATATCTTCACCGGCTGTTCCCATACCAACAAGAGTTGGTTTTGCACTTAAAATAATCTTTAGCACTTCCGCATTAGCAGCATTAATTTCATCTTTTGTGATAGCCATAATTTTTCTCCTTTAATATATTTTTATTTGGGCTTACTAATCTTCGCCCTTTTATATTACAATAGATCATCAAGTAAGTTTGCAAGTTCTTTGTTGCCACCAGCTACAGGCTTCCAATCAACATGGACAGATGGAATACCTTGTTTCTTGTTGTCATCATAGAAACTTTTTATACCAAAATTCACTATCTGAATTTTCTTTGTAAATAATACATTAACTCTGTTTTCCATATATCCCTCCTTATGCTACCTTTTCAATTATTTTCTTAACAAGTCTGCAAGCTTGAGCATTGGTTGGCATAACAATTGCACCAGCAGCTTTAAGTGTCTCACGAGTCTTAGATAATCCTTGTGGATCACCTTCAGTACCGCAGACTGAAGCAACTACGATAACATCTCTGCCTTCAGACTTTGCTTTGTCTTTACCTTTCTTTATAGCATCGGCAAGGTCAGCAGCTGGATCTTCATGAGAACCATAACCTATAACACAGTCTACTAAGATAACTGCACAAGTCTTGTCTCCTGCTTCTTTGAGTACTCTTTCAGCACGAAGTGAAGGATCAATCATAGGGTGAGGACGACCTACTGTGAACTCATCATCACCAAAATCAAGTGCAGTATGTTCGCGACTTATATCTTTATTTTCAAGTTTGTCATTATCTTGTAGTGGTATATTTGAAAAAATTCTCTTGCAAGTAGGAAGTAGATACTTCATAGATTCATCACAAAGTGTTCCACCTGTATAAAGAGCTCTCATATATTTCTGAGTAGGAGCAAGATTCTTTGTTGCCTCATTTACAAGTGAGTCTATTTCTGCAGCACTCATGTCAAATCCATCAAATGTCTTAGGTTCCTCTCCTTTTGAAAGTGCTACGGCCTTTCTTGCTGCATCTTCAAGAGAAACTGCAGGCACTAAACCAAAGCTCTTTGGTTCTTCTGGATTACCGCCTATAAAGCAGACAACTGTAGGCTTTCCGCCTTCCTTTGCCATCTTCAATACTTCAGTTTGAACTGGTGGATATGGTGGCTTTGATACAAGAACTATTACTTTAGTAGCAGCATCAGCAA
Organism: Lachnospiraceae bacterium UBA3866; assembly: GCA_002392345.1. Lineage (GTDB taxonomy): Bacteria > Bacillota > Clostridia > Lachnospirales > Lachnospiraceae > UBA3633. Next base: position 84,162 of record DGGU01000042.1, on the reverse strand, counting down.
TTAATGCTTGTAATGCATGCTTAAACATAATACCACCGATATCTTTTTTAAGATCACGTCCTCCGGTACCAATTACTTGTGATACACCACCACCAAGTGAATCAATTATAGAAGAAACTTCTTGAGTTCCTGTTCCAGATGCACATACCATACCAATATTGCCTGGACGAACTACATTTGCAAAAGCAAGTGGAACATGGTTAATTATAGCAGTTCCACAATCTGGTCCCATTACAAGAAGCCCTCTTTTTACAGCTTCAGTCTTAAGATCCTTTTCCTCTTCGATAGACACATTATCAGAAAAAAGCATAACGTGTATACCTTGTTTAAGACAATCCTGCGCTACCTTGTAAGCATGTCCACCCTTACCAGGAACAGATATTACAGCTATATTAGTATGCGGTTGAACTTTAAGTGCTCCATCAAGTGATGCTGGATAATAATTTGAAGCTGCGTCTTCTTTCTTTTCATTCAACTTCTCTTCAACTTTTGCAAGTACAGTTTTCCATGTCTCTTCATCATTTACATTTGCAGCTACAAAGAAGTCATTTGGAGTAGTTTTCTCTACTTCAGGTGAGTTAAGATTAGGATTGTTCCTATTTAACTCACGGTTTAAGTCTGTGCCCATGCCTACAAGTGCTTCAGTGACACCAGGAATTTTCTTAACAGCATTAGAAATAATCATAAGTGAAACTGAATCATAGTATGCACCAGGTGTAATTTGTGCTTTTACCATATTCCCTCCTTCAAAATTATATTTTTAGTTTTGGTTCTTTCCTTTTATGGCTTACCTGTTCAAAGCCATATGCTATCTCTATAAGTTTATCTTCAGTAAATGGTCTTCCAAGAATCTCGAGTCCCACTGGTACACCGATAGGTGCGTTCTCATCTGGAGTTGAGAAGCCTCCTGGGACTACTATCGCAGGAAAACCTGTTACTGAACCAATAGCACCATTTCTCTGTGCTTGAGTCTTTCCCACTTTGCATACAAGTTGTTGTTGATGTGGATATATGATTGCATCTATATTATATTTGTCAAAAAGTGCTTTTACATCTTTTATAAGTTCTAACCTTTTCTCTGCTCTCTCCTTATATGCAGGAGAATTGATATCTATCTTATTCGCATCTTCGAGATTAGGTATGATATCTGGGGTACAAAGTCCGGAAGCTATGAGTTCATCAAATGTCTGATATTTGCAATTATGTTCTTTCAGATATTTTTCTAATTCGTATTTGAAATCCCAGAGATGAAGACTTATATCAGATACTAGGTGTCCTATGTCAAATACTTCTTCTATATCAACAAGTTCTACTCCTGACTCTCTTAAAATCTTAAAGCAGTCTTCCATGCACTTATTAACTTCTTTGTGGACATCATCATGTCCCATGAAACTTCTAAGAACCCCAAGTCTCTTCCCTTTTAGTCCATCGGCCTTAAGATACTTTGTGTAATCACCCTTAGAATTCTTCGCCCCATCAACTGTCACTTTATCTTCAGGGTCAGGGCCAATCATTATATTGAAGGTCTTAACAGCATCCGTCACAGTTCTTGCAAGAGCACCTGCAGTATCTTGAGTAAGTGAATATGGCACTATACCCATACGACTTACAAGACCTATGGTTGGTCTTATGCCACAGAGACTATTGGCTGAACTTGGGCTACGAACAGAATTAATCGTATCTGTACCTATGCCTATAAGTCCAAAATTTGCTGCCAGCCCTGCTCCAGTACCACCAGACGAACCACCACTCGACCTTGTATGGTCATATGGATTATAAGTCTGTCCTAAAATTGATGATACATTCTCTCCCCATACAGCAAACTCATGAAGATTAGTTTTAGCTATGATTATAGCGCCTGCTTTTCTTAATCTATCAACCACAAAAGCATCTTTGTGTGTCTCAAAACCTTCAAGAGTTTTAGAGCCTGCAGTAGTTGGCATATCATAAGTCTCAAAATTATCTTTTACAAGTAGTGGACAACCAAAAAGTGGTAACTTATCTATAATAGATTTATCTTCAGCAATCTTCTTATCACACTCTTCTGCTTCCTTAACTGCATTTGGGTTAATAAGTATTATTGCATTGATATTGTCATTTTTCTTATCGTAAGTATTGATTCTATCTATGTAAGCTTCCATAACTTCCTTACAAGTGGTTTTACCCGCTTTTAAATCGTTATGAAATTTTTCAATCGTTAACTCTTTTACATCATACATAACCATCACCTCAATTTTGTTTTTTTATATAATAACGATTTCTATATCATTATTGAAAAAACAAAAGTAGCATTCCTGCTGCAACCGCAGACCCTATAACTCCCGCCACATTTGGTCCCATCGCATGCATCAGTAAGAAATTAGTTGGGTTATACTTAACACCTTCCTTCTGAACAACACGAGCAGCCATAGGTACTGCAGACACACCTGCTGCCCCAATCATAGGGTTGATCTTACCATGAGTAAGCACACACATTATCTTTCCTATAATAACTCCACCTGCTGTGCCAATTGAAAATGCTATAAGACCAAGAACTATGATCTTAATTGTATCAGGTGTAAGGAAGTGCTCTGCTGATGCTTTAGCTCCAACTGTAACTCCAAGGAAAATTGATACTATATACATAAGTGAGTCTTGGATACATTTTACAAGAAGCGGAACTCTTCCTGATTCTTTAAGAAGGTTGCCAAGCATAAGCATACCAATTAGTGATGCTGCTGATGGAAGTAATAGACAGCAGAATATAGTGACCACTATAGGGAATATAATCTTCTCAGTCTGTGACACCTCTCGAAGTTGCTCCATCTTTATAACTCGCTCTTTCTCTGTAGTAAGAGCTTTTATAATAGGTGGCTGTATCATAGGTACAAGTGCCATATATGAATAAGCAGCAACTGCTATTGAGCCTAAAAGTTGTGGTGCGAGTTTTGATGTAAGATAAAGCGCTGTAGGTCCATCTGCACCGCCTATAATACCTATAGATGCTGCTTCTGGTCCTGTGAATCCAAGGAATATGGCACCTATAAAAGTGAAAAATATACCAAGTTGAGCTGCGGCGCCAAGCAGAAGTGATCTTGGATTAGCAATAAGTGGTCCAAAATCAGTACCTGCGCCAATACACAAAAATATAAGTGGGGGATATACACCAAGGTCTATGCCTTGGAAGAGATAATAAAGAAGCCCTCCTTTAGTCTCTTGTATATTAATATTGAACTTATCGGCAAAAAACTTCAACGCCCCTTGATCCACTGCGCCAAGTGTAGTGGATATTTCTTTAATAACTGGTGCATCCATAAGTCCAGCAAGTGGAAGATTGACAAGAAGCATACCAAAGGCAATTGATATAAGCAGATATGGCTCATATTCTTTAGCTATAGCTAGATAAAGAAGTAGACAAGCTATACCAATCATTATAAGATTGCCAAATGGTAAAAGTACACCAGGTTTCATTATAGGATTAAAGAAATCATAGAAGCCAGTGCTTTGCCAAAATGTCTTTAAAGTTTCGACAATCACATTATTTAATAATAATCCGTACATAATTTCTCCTAATTTAATATAATATGGGTGCCCCAAGGGCACTTCCTCGCATTCACTCGATGGTCGAGTTTATAAGCCAACTCGTTCATGAACGCTCGGGCGCTCCAGTGCTCGCCCCTACGGTTGGGCTACGCCCAAATTATTAACCAATATCAAGTAATACATCTCCTGCTGCTACTTTAGCTCCGTTACTTACATGGATAGCTGTAACCTTACCAGATACTACTGCTGGTATATCATTTTCCATCTTCATAGCTTCAATAACTGCTACTACGTCTCCAGCATTAACAGTATCTCCAACTTTAACTTTGATAGTTTGTACTGTACCTTGAAGAGGTGCTACTACAGATCCTGCTCCTGCTGCTGCTTTTGGTGCTGAAGATGTAGCTGGCGCTGGTGTTGGTGCTGCTGCAGGCGTTGCTGCTGGTGCTGGTGCTACATAAGATGGTGCAGCTGCCATGCTACCACCAAGCTCCTCTACTTCTACTTCATGCATAACTCCATCTACTTTTATGTTAAATTTTTTCATTTTTAAATCCTCCTATTATTAAAGTTTGTTAATTTGTGAGAGCAATCCTCTCTCTGTCCATGGCGTATCGCTTTGAGGTATCCTTCTTATGCTTTTGATACGAATATTATCTACTGATGTACCAAGGTATCCAGCTATTGCTCCTGCTATAACTGCAACTAGATCATCATTTTTCTCTTCTTTCTTTGTAGCCTTGGGAGCGGGTGTTGCTGTCTCGACCTTTACTGCTTTTTCTTTCTTCTTACTCCCACCGATGATGAAAGCAGTTATATCTATAAGATAAGATATGATAAGAAGTACCAAGAACACTACTACCATGGCGAAGATTGATATAAATAATGCCTGTCCGATCTTAACTTCATTGCCATACATTGCTAAAAATAAACCCATAATCTTCTCCTTTCGAAACTAAATTCCCTTATAGTGGTATATTGCCGTGTTTCTTATTAACCTTATGTACCACCTTAGTTTCAAGAGAATTGAATGCTGCTATAAGCATCTTTCTTGTAGTTGCTGGCTCTATAACATCATCTACATATCCACGACTTGCAGCTACATATGGATTCATCATCATGTTATCATACTCTGCTATCTTATTGGCTCTCTCTTGTTGTGGATTCTCAGCTGCCTTTATGTCTTTGGCAAAAATTATATTGGCTGCTCCTTCTGCACCCATAACTGCTATCTGAGCTTCTGGCCAAGCATAAACTATATCTGCTCCTAAGTGCTTTGAACACATACCGATGTATGCACCACCATAAGCTTTACGAGTTATGACAGTAACCATAGGAACTGAAGCTTCACTATAAGCAAAAAGCATCTTAGCGCCATGTCTTATGATACCGCCATGCTCTTGTTGAGTTCCAGGTAAGAATCCAGGCACATCTTCAAATGTAAGTATAGGAATGTTGAAGCAGTCACAAGTTCTTATAAATCTTGCTGCCTTATCTGATGCATTGATATCAAGACAACCTGCCATTGCTTTAGGCTCACTAGCTATGATACCAATAGACTTACCATTCAGTCTTATGAAACCAGTTAATATATTCTTAGCATAATCAGGCTGAGTCTCAAAGAATACATTGTTATCTGCAACTGCTCTTATAACATCTTTCATCTCATAAGCTTTATTAGGATTCTCTGGTACTATATCATTGAGTTCTGGACTTAGACGATTGAGATCATCGTTACAAGCATATGCTTCTGCCTTCTCCATATTATTTTGTGGAAGATAAGAAAGTAAAGTCCTTATCTGCTCTATACAAGCATCTTCATTTGCTGCATGGAAATGTGCTACACCTGATATTGAATTGTGAGTAAGAGCTCCACCAAGTGCTTCAGAAGTTACATCTTCACCAGTAACTGTCTTTATAACTTGAGGTCCTGTTATGAACATCTGAGATGTATTCTCAACCATGAAGATGAAATCAGTTATGGCTGGACTATACACTGCTCCACCTGCACATGGTCCCATGATAACTGAGATCTGAGGTATCACGCCTGATGCTTGAGTGTTGTTGTAGAAGATCCTTCCATAACCAGAAAGAGCATCTACACCTTCTTGTATACGAGCACCACCTGAGTCGTTGATGCATATCATAGGTGCTCCAACCTTCATAGCAGCCTCTTGACATTTTACAATCTTATCAGCATGCATCTCACCAAGAGATCCACCGATAACTGTAAAGTCTTGTGCTGCTGCATAAGTAAGTCTTCCATTAATCTGTCCATATCCAGTAACCACACCTTCAGCTGGACTTTCTTTCTTGTCCATGCCAAAGTTTGTACATCTGTGCTTTACAAAAAGCCCTGTCTCAACAAATGTACCAGGATCGAAAAGCTTAGTAAGCCTTTCTCTAGCAGTCATCTTGCCAAGAGAATGTTGCTTTTCAATCGCTTTCTCTCCGCCGCCACTCATAAGTTTTGACTTAAGTTCGTTTAACTCTGTTAGCTTTCGTGACATTAATTCTTTCCTCCTTTATTTCTACTTTGCCAAGAATTTCTCTGGTATATCATAAAGTCCACCTGATATCTCTCTTATCTCCTCTAGGTTCTTAGCTGCCAGAAGCTCCTTATTGGCTCTTCCTCTATCTATGCCGAGAGTCTCAGGGAACGCTATCTTTCCTTCATTGATGAGTTCTTCTCTTCTCTTATCGCTACAATAACTTTCTATAGGTATACCACGCGATACAGCTGCTATCAGCTCTCGTCTCTCTTCATTGGTCTTAGCCATATATGTATATGCTATACCTTGCTCTGTAACTACATGAGTTACATCTTCTCCATATATCATAACTGGTGTTATAGGCATGCCAGTTTCTTTTCCTACTCTAACTGCATCAAGTTCAGGCACTATACAAGGTATTACTTTTCCTTCTTTGTTCTTATAACTTGTAGATACAATCTGAACTACGAGTTTTCTTCCACCACGAAGTGGACGATTAGGATCTTTCATTGCTGACCAAGCAGGAGTAGAATGTCTTCTTCCACCTGAGTCATGTCCCATGTTAGGAGCACCACCAAATCCTGATACACGATTGCCTGTGACAGTTGATGAGTTACCAAAGTAATCAAGCTGAAGAGTTGCACCGAGGAACAGATCCATAGCATAAAGTCCTGCAAGCTGTGCAAGTGGACGATTAGATCTCATCATGCCATCGCGACCTGTGAAGAATATATCTGGACGAGCAGCAGTATATCTACTCATACCAGTCTCACCGCCGAATGCATATACTGACTCAACCCATCCCGCTTCAATTGCTGGGATAAGTGTTGGATGCGGGTTGAGAACCCAGTTCTTACATATCTTTCCCTTGAGTCCAAGTTCCTCTCCATAAGTTGGAAGTATAAGTTCTATAGCACCGCCATTGTAACCGATACCATGGTTAAGTGATATAACTTGATGTTTCTCATATATACCTTTGATGATCATCATAGCTTCAAGTATGTGATGATCCTTTATCTTATCTGGTTCTCTTGTGAAAAGTGGTTCCATTGGGAATGGTTCATCTGCTTCAACGATAGCATCAACCCAATCACCAGGTATATCTACTCTTGGAACTTTATCGACTATCTTGTTGACTTGAGCTATAACGATACCGTCTTTAAATGCAGTTGCCTCAACAAGAGTTGGAGTCTCTTCTGTGTTGGCTCCTGTATAGAGATTGCCTTCTCTATCTGCACTATCAGCAGCAACAAGACAAATCTTAGGTATGAGATCAACAAAGAGTCTTGCATAAAGTTCAAAGTAAGTATGTATAGCACCAACTTTACATACACCACTATTCATCATCTGACTAAGTCTTAGACTTTGAGTTCCTGCAAATGCAAAATCAATAAGTGATGCAATTCCTTTTTCAAAAAGATCAAGATGTTCATCTCTTGATATTGAAGGTATGATAAGATGTATGTCGTGTACATCCTTTGGATTAACTTTAGTCATAGCCTTAGCAAGAAATGATGCTTGCTTTTGATTATCACCTTCCAAGATAAGATTGTCACCTGGTTTTATGACACGATTCAAAACTTCTACAATGTCACTTGTCTTTATGACTTTGCCATCCAAAAATGAAGCAATAGAATTCATTCTCTCTTTTTTCAAGAGTTTATTCTTATTCCACTCCATAGTTGTCCTCCCCCTTTTAACTAATGCTTTATATTAATTTTTTCTTACATTTACATTACTAATTATAGCATAGCAAATAGATAAAAATAATACTCATTCTAGTCATAACCTTATAACTAAAATGTTATGGATTCTTGACATTATAATTCAATTTAATTATAATAAGAGAACCTACATAAAAGCATATCATTTTAGACTTTAAATGGAGAAATATAGATGAATTTAACAGAAATAACCTATTTTAATGAAGTGGCAAATACATCACATTTTACTGCGGCAGCCAAAAACTTAAATGTATCTCAACCTGCACTTTCAAGGGCTATAAAAGCTCTTGAATCCGAACTTAAAGTGGAGCTCTTTGTTAAAAAAGGTCGTAATGTAACATTAAGTCCTTATGGCGAGGCTCTTCATCGTCACACAAAACTTATACTTGATGAATTAAGTAGCATAAGTTCTGAAATTAATGATCTAAAAAATGTGACTAATAATACAGTGACTATACTTGTCAACTCAGCCTCATCTCAGATGAGAAAACTTCTAGTCGATTATCAGAGAGCCAATAAAAATATCAATATAAAAGTCAGCCAGCTTGATAAGACAGAGTATAGAGAAAGAAAAAATGATTTTGATTTAATTATAAGATCAGACACAGTGTTCACACCTGGCAAGACTGTTAAAGGACTTCTCGAGGAGCATCTTATTGTATCTATTCCGAAAAAACATAAGCTTGCTAAAAAATCTTCTATAGATTTATCAGAAATTGCAGATGAAAACCTCATCTCTCTCTCTGCCAATAAAGATCTTCGAGAGATCAATGACTACTATTGCAATATAGCAGGCTTTAAACCAAAGTTTTGTTTTGAAAATAATTCACCTTATGTTATAAAAGAATATATAAAGACTGGCCTTGGCTTTGCAATCATCCCATCCATAACTTGGAAAGAGATAGTATCTAACGACAGAATAAAACTTGTCAGGATACATCATCCAAATTGCAAAAGATTTATAATTATAGAATGGAAAAATGGTTATCAATCAAAAGCAGTATCAGACCTTAAAGAATACATAATCAAAAACTTTAAAAACTATATATAGAAGGAGCGAAGTATGAAAAAATCTCTAACATTAAAAGAAAGCATTATCGTAGGCAGTATGCTTTTTGGTATGTTCTTTGGTGCAGGCAATCTTATCTTTCCTGTTCACATGGGACAGCTTGCAGGTGCTAATGTCTGGCCAGCAATCATTGGCTTCATTTTAACAGGCGTCGGCATACCGCTACTTGGTGTTGCTTGTCTAGGCATAAGCAAAAAGGATAGTTTATTTGATCTAGCAGGACTTGTCGGCGACAAGTATAGATATTTTCTTACTATAGTCTTATATCTCACCATAGGACCATTTTTTGCAATACCAAGATGTGCATCAACATCATTTACCATAGGTATGCTTCCACTTATCAATGGTTCAGAGACTGTACCAAGACTTATTTTTACCTTTGTATTTTTTGCTATAGTTCTCTTCTTTTCTCTTCGTCCAAGTGGTATCATGAAATGGGTAGGCCAATATATCAACCCTATCTTCCTTATCTTTTTAGTGATACTTATAGTAGTAGCTTTCATCAATCCTCTTGGTGATATCACCTCATATGCAGGAGATGCAGCCTACGGAAATGGCAACGCCTTCTTCAAAGGTTTCCTTGAAGGATATGGAACTATGGATGCTATAGCATCACTCGCATTTGGTATCACAGTTATAAGAGTTGTAAGAGATCTTGGAATTAAAAATGAAACTGATGTAGCAGTCAACACTATAAAAGCTGGTGCTATCGGTTGTGCTGTCATGGCAGTTATATATGCGCTCACAACTCTCATGGGAACCATGAGTCTTGGAAAATTCGAAGTATCATCAAATGGTGGTGTTGCTCTATCAGAGATCACTCAACATTATTTTGGACGTTTTGGCATATATTTCTTACTTGCTACAGTCACTCTTGCCTGCTTAAAAACTGCTCTTTCACTTGTAATTAGTTGTTCTGAGATGTTCCACACTATGTTTCCTAATTTCATAAGTGAGAAAACTTGGGCTATCATATTCACTGTTTTTTCATTCGTAGTATCTAACTTCGGCCTTGATGCAATTATAACTTGGGCGGTGCCAGTACTTATGTTCTTATATCCACTCACTATAAGCATAATCCTACTTGCGCTTTTCGGCAGGTTCTTCAATTATGACAAAAAAGTATTTGTAGTAGCAACTATCTTTAACATGGTAGCAGCAGCATTTGATTTAATCGGTGCACTTCCTGTTGGCATAGTTCCAGAAGATTTTGTAACAACAGCCCAGATGTTCGGCAATCGCTTCTTCCCATTCTACAGCCTCGGCCTTGGTTGGATAGTCCCTACTATCATAGGAGTTGTATTCGGGTTAGTCTGGTCTAGTGCTTCAAAACGAAAAGTATAATCTTATAAAGAATTTTGAAAATCAGCATTTTTACATAAAAATAGCAGGTCATCAGCCTGCTATTTTTTTATTTCCTTTTATTAAAATTTTTCAAACTTGCATACATCTGTGACTATAATCGTTGCACCACCAATTTCTATCGTTGTAGGTAAGGTCGTATAATTAATGGCTGTTGATGGGAGGTTCACCGGCATATCAACTTGAATCTTCTGTCTCTTTCCACACTCAGCCTTCACTATATCTATGGCCTTATCAACATCGCTATCTTCTACACAGCTAAAAAGAGTAGTGTTACCACGTCTTAAAAAACCTCCTGAAGTGGCAAGTTTAGTAATCCTATAGTTTTCTTTGATAAGAGCATTTACTACATCTGATTCATTGTCCTGTCTAACTATTATGTACATAAGTTTCATAGCGCACCTCCTTTTTATCGCATATCGTTATGTTAATATTTTATCATATAACATATTTTCTTGCAATCATACTATAGATTATTAATGGGCACCTCGAAAAACTCCGTTTTTCGAGTGTGTGCCCAACTGTAACCTTAAATTCGTCGCATTTTATGAAAGCAAGCTTTCAAAAATGCTCCTTTTTAGAGGTTCCCTAATACTATTTTAATTATTGCTAAGTGTAGCTCGGTAGTTTTCAAGGGCAGTTTTCTGCTCTTTTGTAAGGTTGGTTGGCACATTTACCACAACTGTCACTATCTGATCTCCTCTCATCTTAGGATTTCTAAGCTGTGGAACGCCTTTTCCTTTAAGTCTCATCTTTACATCACTTTGAGTCCCTGGCTTTATTGTAAGCATGACATCACCATCTGCAGTTTTAACTTTAGTTTCTCCACCTAAGACAGCAGTTGGATAATCTATAGATACAGTTGAATAGATATTGATGCCTTGTCTCTTAAGTATTGGATGCTGAGCTACACTAACGGCCACAAGCAGATCTCCTCTACTGCCTCCATTTTCACCAGGATTACCTTTGCCGCTAAGTCTAACTGATTGGCCATTATCTATTCCTGCAGGTATAGTTACCTCAAATGTCTTATTTGTTTTGTTATATCCTGTGCCATTACAGCTGCCACATTTTTCTTTAATAACCTGTCCTGTTCCATTACACTCTGGACAAGTTGATACAGATTGCATCATGCCAAATGGTGTTCTCTGTTTTACTGCGACTTGACCGCGACCTCCACATCTACTGCAAGTAACTGGACTTGTACCAGCTTTGGCACCTGTGCCATGGCAAGATGAACACTCTTCAAGATAAGGTATCGTCACTTGCTTTGTGCAGCCTTTCATTGCTTCATCAAATGTTATAGAAATTCTTGTCCTTATACTATCGCCTTGTCTTGGCCTTGAGTCTCTTCTTCCGCCATAAGATGAAAATCCACTGAAGCCTCCACCAAAAGCGCTGCCAAATAAATCTTCAAATATATCAGAAAAGTCCATAGAGCCAAAGTCAAAGCCACCAAAACCTGATGCAGCACCAGCAGCTGAGTTTGGATCAAATGCAGCATGACCATATGTATCATATGCCTTCTTCTTATCTGGATCAGAAAGCACAGCATAAGCTTCTGAAGCTTCTTTAAACTTCGCTTCTGCAGTCTTATCTCCAGGATTTGCATCTGGATGATATTTCTTGGCTAATGCTCTATATGCTTTTTTAATTTCATCAGCACTTGCAGATTTGGATACCCCAAGCACTTCATAGTAATCTCTTTTTTCTGCCATAAGTAAGTAGTCTCCTTTATAGGCTCTTAAAACAAAAGCCCTTATAAATAAAGTAGCACTCACCATATGTGAGTGCTAATAGTATACTACGAAACGGATTAATTGTCAAGTGAATCCTCACTTTTAATCCTTATAATCGGTCTAAAACCTATATACATCGTATTAGGCGGCAGATGATTGATGAATCCAGTCGCTGATACATAATACGCATCATTCGATTCTTCATCTGTATCAAGTACCCAATAAGTTGCTGCGCCATTTGCAAAATTATATCTTGAGTCTAGATCAGTCTGCATAATTTCAGCAAATGTCTCATTGTCAAATACCTCTATCTCATTATAGGTAGCCCTAGCAGTAGGTTTAGCAATAATCAAAGGGTTGCAATCAAAAGAATTAGGATCACCATAATAAGAATTAGGCATATAGAAGATCTCTCCGTATAAGTCTATAAGGTTATTGAGCGATGGCATAGTAACTCTCGCATCATCTTCCTCATTGATAAATAGGATCTTTTCTTGTTCTTCTTTGTTAAAGCATTCATTAAAGAAATCTGAATTGAGATAATCATAAAGTGTAGAGTCTGACCATTCCACCTTGACATTTTCCTCATTGTATGGTTTTGTGTCTATAATATATTTACTCATGAGAATCTGATGTTCGTCATCACTTATAATGATATACCAAGTGATTGGTTTACCATCAAGTGTGCCAAGTTCCACTGTGTCAAAAAAATCTGCATCAAGATTGACAGCTATCCTGTCAGGGTTATCTGGGTCTACTTTAATCCTATCGTCTTCTGTGATTGTATCAATAGAATAATTTTTCTTAGATAATTCCGCTGTCTTCAAACAAGATGAAAGAATTATCGGCATTAAAATTACAAGTATAATGTTTAGACATTTTTTTAACATCAATATATAGCCTCTCATCTATGCTTTCCAGAGTCCATGGAGGTTGCAGTATGCATATACTGATTTCACTTTATCTCCATCAACCAATGCAAATGTCACCTTAGGCTCTTGACCTGCTTTTAGAAGCTTCCTTTGATTACCTTGCTCAGTTTCTAAGGCTACCCACTCTATAAGATGCTCTTCAGTCATAGGATGAGCAACATCACCTACACATACAGTAACAACATTACCTTCAACTTTATATACAGGTACGTGTTTCTCTTTTGCTGCATCTACAGTATTGGCAACTATCTCTTTCATTGGCTCACCACAACACATGATAGTGTCACAAGCACTACTCTTAACTAATGCAACTATCTTACCGCATTTTTCACACTTAAAAAAATTCATAACATACCTCCTTAAAATATATTTTACTAATTCGTATATATAATATCATATATAAAGTACTATTTCAAATATCATTTATTACTCTCAAGTTCCTCAATCTTCTTAGTCAACTCTTCTTTTCGCTCATAAAAAAGTATCTCTTTATTGTACTTAAAATACGAATCTGAGCCAAAAGTGCTTATAAACCTTGCCGCATTATATCTCGTTGTAAGTTCTGCCACAAGTACCACCATCTCTTGGCCATTTCCATACACTTTTTCTACAAAATCAAATACATTTTCTATATGAGACTTTACGAGCGATACATTATCCTTATGTGTCTTAACTTTGGCCTCGTAATCCCTCTCTATAAGCTGAAGAGCAGTATCATCACTCAATATATTCTCATTTTTCAATTCTGCAAGCATATACATAAGAGTTTTTATAGTCCAATTGAACTTCTTGTTGTCGTCTTTTGTGAGGGCTCCGCTTAGCATGAATTTCTTTAATTTATCCCTTTCTTCAAGTATGTGCTTATTTAAAGAAGTCATATAATCAAGCTTTTTATACTTATCAGCATCAGCCTTAGGATCTTTTTTGACTCTTACTTTTAATTGAGAGTTATTTTCTCCAACCTCAACTCCACTCGCAAGTAGATCAACTTCATGTTCTATGTCATAGCCACTTGCCTCATATTTTTCTTTGAGTTTTTTCTCTTCTTCTTTTATCTTAGTAAAGTCACCTGTTATCTCAGCCTTTATGTGCTTTAGTATCTCTCTATATTCCATGAGACAGATATCCATATCAACAACATTCGTCATGCTATCACTTATATTATCTATGAGAAGTCCAAGAAGAGAGATCCTCTCATCAAATTTTGCCTTTTTAGCTCTATCCTTTATCTCTTCGCTTGCATTCCCATTCACTATATCATAAACCTTATAATCTGATTTGTATTTATTATATAGGTCATAATACACTGCAAATTCTTTAGCAATATTTTTATGGTGAATATACTCTGATATTAATATTTCATCAATTTTGATATCCTTTGCTTCATATATGTCAATCATCTTTGAAAGATCTTCCCAACCACGAGCAGTCACATAATTTTTACCTTCAGTTGTAGTCTCAACTATATAGAAGCACTCGTTCTTAATGTCAAGAAAACTTATTATGCTACCATGTATGTTATTATTTAAAGCATATTCTTTCCAAACCTCATAATCGGGTTCTACATTTAAAACCTTTAATCTATCAAGTGTAACTATATCATATTCCTTAACTGATTTATTATACTCTGGTGGGTTGCCAGCAGTCACAACTATCCAGCCACTTGGAAGACTATGCTGACCAAATATCTTATATTGAAGAAACTGAAGCATAGATGGAGCAAGTGTCTCTGATACGCAGTTGATCTCATCAAGGAATAGTATGCCCTCCTTATACCCAGTCTCTTCCATCAAATCATAAGTTGCTGCTATGATTTCGCTCATAGAGTATCTTGATATATTGTACTCAACATTGTCATACACTTTCTTTTCTATGATAGGAAGTCCAAGTGCACTCTGTCTTGTATGATGAGTCATAGAATAAGATACGAGTCCCACGTTAAGTTCCTCTGCAATTTGTTTCATAATTGCAGTCTTTCCTATACCGGGAGCTCCTATCATAAATATAGGTCTCTGCTTCTCTACCGGTATCACATAATTGCCGAACTCATCCTTACTAAAGTAAGCAATCATAGTGTTTTTAATTTGTTGTTTTGCTTCTTTTATATTCATTATACATCCTCCAAGACAAGCTTTATTGCCCATGGTGGTACGTGGATTTTTCGCTCATCTCTCTTATACTGGTCCTTCAAAAATACAAATGCTGTCTCAAAACTTGGAATATTTTTGGGGTATTCTCCGAAGCCATCAGTAAAATATATAAGACCTTTAAGACTTCTTAGTTCTCCTTCTTTTTTCTTCTTCTCTACATAGTCAAATACAGGTCTAAAGTCCGTCCCGCCAAAACCAGATAAGGTTATATCATTAAGCACCGTTTTAATATCGCTTAAGGTCGTTACCTTATACACATCTTTAATCTCTGCATCACATAAAACTATATGTATATTTACCTTATTAAAATAATTATCCCTTCTTACAAGTATATTATAAGTCTTTTCAAGAAACTTCTCAACCAGTTCCCCTTTCACAGAGCCACTCACATCTATAGCTATTACAAAATCTTTAATTCGATTAGATTCTTTATATTCAAGCGGCTCTACTAAAGGTATATTTTTATACATATTTAAGCCAAAAGTATAGTACACGTTGTCAAACTCATCATCGTTAAGTTCGACATTTTCATTCATTACAGCAAATTTCTCTAAGAAATCTTCATATTTAAAATGCTCTTCATTGACAAATTCTATATACTGCTTTATCGTATGAGTTTTATTGCCAAAAGCATTCTCAAACATCAGAAGGTCTTCTTTGGTTCTCTCGCTTATATTCTTCCAATCATAATACGATGAATTTTTCTCATCATCTTTTTTAGTCTTCATCGTTTTGGCATTCTTATCAGAAGCTGACTCATCTTTATTTTCTAAGTCATTCTTATCAGTTTTTTCTTTTCCCTTTCCAAGATGTTCATCTAATTTCTCTTTGGCAGACTTATACTCATCTCCAGATTTATTTTCATCTATGTTTTTAGTTTTAACATCTCGATCAGTTTCTTCACCGCCAAGTCTTTCTTCTTCGTTCTTGCTATCTTCATTGACATCACTCTTATTAGTGGAATCAGCATCAGGATTCTCATCTTCCCCTGTATCAGACTTATTCTTATCACCATCTACATTAGATGCGTCATCACCATTTTCCTCATCATCTTTTTCTTCTTCTCTATCTCTTAATAAATCATTATAATCTTCTTTATTATTAGATTCTTTTTCCTTATCCTCACTCTTTTCTTCGTGTTCTGTCCTTTCTACATCATCTTCATTTATCTCATCTTTCTCTTGTGAATTATAATCATCATTTTTATTTTCTTTATCATTCGATGAAGTGCCTTTAAGTTCTTCATTATACCAATGTGTATGGTCGTCTCTCGCAAATATACTACTTAATCTTTCTATTTCAAAGTTAGAAATATCAGTATCTACGAAATATCTATATATCTTTTCAGCGGTCAATTCATCTACTTTTTGCCTCAATACATTAATCTCAGCTATCTCAGGATTATCCTTATCGCTAATAAGAGTCGAAAGCGAAAATTCATTGATTATATTTTCAACTGATATGTCGCATGCTAGGTTCCATATCTTATCATCGACTGCTTTATCAACAAAAAGATGAAATAATATACAGTGAAGAATTACATGAAGATATGTTCTAAGTAACATGTTGTATTCTTCTTTGTATAATTTAAATATATGGTAAGGATTCATTATAAGATATGTGCCGTCTGTATATATTGTAGTGTTAAAATCGTATTTATGTTTTAATTTATATAGAGCAACATCAAGAAAGCGAAGCGACACTAATGCTTCAGCTTTTACTTGACTCATCAGATCTTCAGTGAGTGATATTATCTTTTTATATTGCGTATCTGTCACCGAAATGCTCATTTTTATAATTCATAAGATATGATAACACATTAAATTTTCTATTTACATTGGCATACTCTATAAGGCCATCTATATTCTTTGAGTTGATGAGCCCTAAAGATTCTAGTTTTATAAGTGGTTTTACTTGGTTTCCATCAATAAAACCTTTCGCTATACTCACATCATTTGCTACTATAAATCTCTCAAATAGATTTTTGTTCTCATCAGTAAGTTTATATGGATATTGTATTCTATAATATACATATTTTGTCTTATTTTCAAAATCTCTTATCATCTGGAACTGCCTATCAAGAAGGCCAAGATCCAGTCTATTATCTCTAAATATCTCATGTGATATAGAAAAAAAGTCGAATTTATCATTGAATGGTATCAAAAATTTAAATTTTACTTTCTTATCATTATCTAAAATTGTAACTACTACATTTTTTATAAATTGATAGGTCTCAGGAATCTTCCCATCTGCTTCTCTGTCATATATTGGTTCACTTAGCCAGTTGAATATATTATATTTATTAACTGTATAATTGAAATCATCTCTTATAGTGAACTCTGATACTCCAGTAAAAGCACTATTACCGATAGTCACAACTTTATCAGGGATGATTATCTCCTTTAATCCAGTTCCAAAAAAGACTTGGTCGCCAATTCTATTAAGTGAATCTGGCAACTCTATATTTTCTAATTTCCTGCAGCCAAAGAAAGTATTGTTTTGTAGTTCAAGTAAGTTCTTTGGAAGTCTAACCTTAGAAAGTTTTGAGCAATTTTGAAAAGCCCCCCTTCCTATCTTCTCTACACTATCGGGTATGTTTATCTCTTCTATATTATAAAAAGATGCAAAGGCATAATCAGGTATCTCCTTTGCAGCATTATCAATCTTCACACTCTTTGCATCTTTTTTAATATTTTGGTAATCCATATAAATCTAAATCATGTTGGTAACATCTATTTTGTCTTTGTCTGTCCATATCCTTTAAACTTCTCTATAACTCTTCTCATCTCATCATCAGGCAATATATGAGGAGTCTTATTCGTGCATAATGCTCTATAATATACTTCTGCGCAATACTCCATGCCAGCAGCAAGCCCATATGCACTCTTTAGTGACTTTCCTACTGCTATCATACCATGATTGGCAAGAAGTACAGCATCAGATGCACCCATAGCATTAGTTGCAGCCTTTGCAAGTTCCATAGTACCATAAGTTTGATATTCAGCGCAAGGTACAAGTACATCGCCAGCATCAGCAACTACATAGTGAGCTGCTCTAATTGGTTCATGAAGCACTGCAAGCACAGTACAATACATAGAATGAGTATGTACAGCTGCTCTTGCATTTGGCTTTGCTTTATACATAGCAGCATGAAGACCATGCTCTGATGATGGTTTCTTATCGCCCTCAACTACATTACCATCAAGATCCATAACAACTATGTCTTCTGGTTTTGTATCAAAGTATGCTATACCAGATGGGCTTATAAGCATCAATTTCTTCTCTGGATCGTATATACTTATGTTGCCACTTGTACCAGTAGTTAGACGATCTGTGATTAATTTCTTTCCATATTCAACTATTTCTTTTTTTTCATTCTCATACATAACTTTATCTCCTTATGGGTTCAAAATATTACGATTGATTCTCCACTCATGGAAATATCTCTCGATGAGTGAATCAGGATCATTATTAGGCTTATATACTAGTGGCGCACTTGTACTTTCTTTATTGTCTATACCGAAGTACTCATTGAGAAGTTTTACACAGCCAAGAACTGTAGCTTGATCAAATCCCTCATACATCATAAGTTCTTTTCCTGTAAGATCTGCTATAGCATGGCATAGATATTTTTGTTTAAATCCACCACCACAACCAAGTATATAATCATTAGAATTAGGTATCATCTCTTTTAAGTTTTGATATTGAAGATAGATAGAGCAAGCAACATCAGAAAGTACAGCAAGTGCAAAATCTCCTAAATCCATATTTTGTGGGAATGGTGCTCTCATCACAAAACCACCTTTTTTTAGAGACTTACGCTGTGTGAAATTAAGTGATGAAAATGTAGCCGTACATACAAAGTCTTTTTTCTTAGCAAGTATCTCATCAAGTTCTGGGTATGAAGTATTAGGAAACATAACTTTTTTAAATCTCTGGAAGTTATTTCCTGTGACGCCTGGGTTTGTTTCAACTTGATAAGTCTTTCCGCCAAGATTTAGATCAGTCCAGCATCTCTCTTTGTCATCATAATACTTCTTATCGAGTATTGTCACTACTGGTGATGTAGTTCCAGATACTATACATATGTCTCCTACTTTTACATTCATCGCTTTAGCAGCAAGTTGAGTATCAGCACCGCCAACGATAAACTCAGCGTTCTCATCTATCCCAAGTTCATCAGAAATCTTTTTTGTAATCTTACCTATGCTCTCTCCAGCACATTTTACTTCAGGCAAAATCTCCATAGGGATCTTAAAGAAGCCGCAGATTTTTTCTGACCATTTCATATCATCTATATCATAAAGCTGAGTCTCGCATGCCATAGATGGCTCAATTACGATATTACCTGTGAATATCTCTCCTATCCATTCAGAAAGACTTGTCATCTTTTTAATCTTAGCAAATTCTTCTTTATGCATCTTCCTAAATCCCATAAGTTTCGCCGCAGGAAAATCTTCAGTGCACCATCTACCAGTCTTCTCATAGACATAACTTTTTTCAGGTATCTCGTCCATCCATTTTGCACCACGATTATCTATATTAGGAAGTCCTAGAAAATCATCGCCATTCTCATCGTAGCATACGATAGTCTCTCTCGCTCCTGATGCAGATATACCAGATATCTTTAAATCTTTGTGGTTGCCAATTACTTTTTTGCAGCCCTCCATGATTCTTTTCTTCCAATCAGATGGGACAAAGTATTGAGCATCCTCATACAATGTATCTCTATGATATACATTTTCAAATGAATCCATATCAATGATGGCACCAGTTGAAGTAACTAATGCAACTCTTGAATTACCTGTACCAATATCTACTACCAAATAATTTCTTTCCATAACTTATCCTTTCGAGTTTGATTATTATTTCAATACATCTTTGTTATATACAATCTTATCAAGATCTTTGCCCTCAAGATATCTTATAATTCTATCATTGATAATATCAGTTTGATGATTAGCAACTTCAAATGTAGCCCCGCAGATATGAGGTGTAAGAAGTACATTATCAAGTTTTCCAATCTTAAGCGCCTCCTCTGTAGGTGGCTCTTCATCAAGAACGTCTGTTATAGCCGCTTTTATCTTTTTATTTTTCATCGTGTCATAAAATGCATCCATATCTACCATCCATGTCCTTGATACATTGACAAATATTGATGTAGGTTTCATAAGATCAAAATGTTCTTTCTTAATCATCTTATGAGTGCTATCAATAACTGGGACATGTATAGTTACTATATCTGAATCTTTAAATATAGCATTTAAATCTTTCTTCTTATAATTCTTATAAGTTTCAAGAAATGGATCATAGAATGATATCTTGCATCCAAATGCCTCTAAGATATTTGCAACTATCTTGGCGATCGCTCCCATACCTACAAAGCCAACTTCTTTGCCACAAAGTTCATTGCCCATCCAAGTATAATAAGGTGTAGTTCCTTTAACCCATTTACCTTCTTTGATCCAATTAGTCGAAGGGATGATATTTCTCATCTCTGTAAGTAGAAGTCCTACAACCATCTCTGCAACTGCTTGAGAATTACGACCTGGTGTGCAAAGTATAGGCACTTTATGTTTTGTACATGCTTCGACTTCTATATTAGCAGGGGTAGCACGACAATCACCTATAAATTTAAGTCCTTCATAACCTGATAGTACTTTTTCAGTAATCCTATCAAGTTCTGTCACCACTACATTAGGCTTTACCAGAAGAAGCTTCTCAAGCATCTCGTCTTCATAATATCTCTCGCCTGTATCTGTCCATGGTTCATAAACTATCTCGTCAAAATATTTTCTAAGTTCCTCTATCTTATCTTCAGTATATGGCGTTCTAATATAAAGTTTCATATATTCTCCTTATAAACAAAACTTCCACAGCATTATATCGCTGTGGAAGTTCTATTAAAATGCTGTGACATAATCACAACGATATTAGTTTTTTAAAAAGTACGAATTAATCTTTTTTCTTAGCAGGAACTGCTATACCAAGAATTATAAATATAAGACTTGATATGCCCATTAAAATTGGGTACCAACACCATACAACTATTGATGCAGGTGAGATACCAGCAAGTGATCCAGCAGCAAGCAGTTGTCCTGCGTGTGGAGATATACCATTACCTACTGATGAGAAGATATCAAGTATAGATGCTATTCTCTCTCTTGCAACACCGAACTTATCACCAAGTTCCTTTGCGATAGGTCCTATAGCTATGATTGAAACTGTATTGTTAGTAGTAGCAACATCAACGATAAATGCTAAGAATGCTAATGCAAGCTCGCAACCCTTTGAAGTCTTAACGTTCTTAGATAATGTATTGATAAGCCATTGTATACCACCAAGGTAATGCATCATAGCACATATACCACCGATGAATATAGCTATAACAGCCATATCTTGCATCCACATCATACCTTCATGGATAACTTCGAATACGCCAGCTGTATCTCCAGTATGGAATAATGGGAACTTACCAATTGCAACACCAATTATAGCTGCAACAGTAATTGATATAGTCATAGCAGGAAGTACGTGCATACCAATAAGTGAGAGAACAATGATAAGTAAGAATGGAAGTAAAACTATCCAGTTGATACCTGCAAGTGTTGTTGCTTCAGGAACTGTGATAGGAATAAATGCAAGTGCTATAAATGTAATAATAACTGCTGGTAAGCACATAAGAATGTTTTGTTGGAACTTAGATTTCATTGATACTTCTTGAGTAGAAGTAGCTGCTATAGTAGTATCAGATATGAATGATAAGTTATCACCAAACATAGCACCGCCAACTACGATACCGCATATTACAGCAAGCTTTGTCTGCTCTGTTCCGAAACTGATAAGTGGAGCAAATGCTGTAGCGAATGTCATAACAGTATTAACTGTTCCCATTGAAGTACCCATAGAAAAGCTGAATGCCATTGAAACTAAGAATATTGCAGGGAGTATAAGTCTTGGTGGGAGTAATGCAACACCAAGTTGTCCCATTGCTTCACGAGCACCAGTTGCTATAGAGATTGAATAAAATGCACCTGCAAGCATGTAGATGAGAACCATAAGTATAAGTGTGTCATCTCCACCACCCTTACAGAACATAACAATCTTTTCAGCTAATGTCTTTTTCTCTGATCCAGTATGGTTGTCAAGCACAAGTGAAAGCACTGATGCAATAAAGATACCCATCATAAGAGGTAAACTTTGATCAAATGCTCCTGTTCCTATACCAACTGCAAAATATACAATAAGAAATACTAGAATTGGTACGAGGCCTAGAAAACTACCTTTTTCTTTCATAACTCTCCTCCGAAATCAATAAATTTTTATACACCGCACCGTGTATATTCAATAATTAAATTATATATTAAAAATGAATAAAAATCAACAAAAATCTTAATTTTATTTGACATTTTATTGATATTATATTCCTAGTATGATAGAATCATTAATAATAATATGCATATTTATTGTATTTTTAAACATAGGAGGTTTTATGATTAATTTTGATTTCAAAAACCCATCAAGAATCGTCTTTGGTGATGAATCAATTAAAAAACTTGATTCACTTTTAAAAGAATATGGCGCCCACACAGTACTCCTTATAGGAGGTTCTGGCGGTTCAGCAAGAAGACTCGGCATATGTGATGAAGTAGAAAATGCTTGCAAAAAAATCGGCGCAAAATATATAGAATCACTAAAAGTTGTAGCTAACCCTAAAGTAGAATTAGTTCGTGAACTTATTCAAATAGGAAAGGAAAATAATGTTGATTTTATACTTGCTGTAGGAGGTGGCAGTCCTATAGATACAGCAAAATCTGTTGCACTTGGCATACCTTACGAAGGCGATGTATGGGATTTCTATGATGGCAAGGCTACACCTAAGTCTGCTATTTCTCTTGGTGCTATCACTACTATCCCAGCTTCAGGTTCAGAGACATCCAATGCTGCGATCCTATCAAATGGTCTATACAAAAAAGGTGTTGAGGATGATTTAATTCTTCCAAAATTCGCCATTATGAATCCTACCTACACACTTGGTCTTCCACCATTTCAGACATCAGCAGGATGCGCTGATATACTCTCGCATCTATTAGAAAGATATTTTACAACTACTGAAAATGTAGATGTCACTGACTATCTACTTGAAGGAGCTATAAAAGCATGTATGCTTAACGCTCTCCGTCTAGTTAAAGACCCAAGCAATTATAATGCAAGAGCTGAGATGCAACTTCTCGCATCACTCGCACATAATGGTATGCTCGATCTTGGCCGTGCTACTGACTGGGCTTCACATAGAATTGAACATGAACTCAGTGGTCAATATAATATTACCCATGGTGCAGGTATGGCAGTAGTGCTTGTTGCTTACACTAAATATATGGCAGATAAACTTCCAAAGAAGATGGCTCAGCTCGCTAACAGAGTCTTTAATGTTGATTACCATGATTATACAGAGAAAGAGATGGCACTTATACTTTCAGACAAGTTAAAAGAATTTTTTGAAAAAATTAATTTAAAAACTACTCTTACAGAATACGAGATAGATAGAGAACATTTTAAAGATATGGCTATGAGAGCAACTAACGATGACAAGAATACTGTTGGTCACTACATACCACTACATGCGAAAGAATTCATGGAAATACTTGAACTTGCTTTATAATAGTAATCAAAAAAGAGGTTCTTCATAGAGCCTCTTTTTTAATTTTTATATCTCTTATCACTCTTATGTGCAATCCATGTCCCTACTTCTTGTATTATCTGAACTATTATAACTGTAAGAAATACACAACACCAGGTGATATCAGGATTAAATCTCTGGTGTCCATAGCTTACAGCTATCTGTCCAAGTCCTGTCCCACCTATTGTCGCTGCCATCGCAGAATATCCTAAGATAGTAACCATAGATATCACTGCACCTATTATAAGAGATGGCTTTGCTTCAGGGAGAAGCACTTTAGTGATTATCTGAAAATTATTGGCCCCCATCGCTTTAGCAGCTTCTATGACACCTGCATTCACTTCTTTAAGAGAACTCTCAACCATTCTTGCTATATAGGGAGCTGCTGCAATTACAAGCATAACAATCATCGCCTTATTGCCAAGACTCACACCTACAAAAAACTTAGCAACTGGGAGCATGGCAACCATAAGTATGATAAATGGTATACTTCTAAAGAAATTAACTATAAAACCAAGTATTGTACTAAGCCAAGGTATAGGATATATACCATCTTTATCTGTTATATTGAGTATCACACCAATTGGGAGACCTATGATGTAAGCTATGGCAGATGAGGTGACAGTCATATATATAGTTTCCCATATACCTTTTTGTATGATACCATTTTGCCAAAGTTTTATAAACATCTCAGAAAACATATACTACACCTCTTCCTGCCATTCTATAGAACTATTTTTAAGCCAAGCAATAATTCTCTCTGCCTCTTTTTCATCATCTGGCAAGCCTATAACCATATGTCCGTATATACCACCATCCATCTCTTTCGTATCAGCAAAAAGTATATTGACCGAAGTTTTACATTCAAGCACCATTGCAGATATAAGAGGTTTTCCAGAATACTCTGATCGGAATGTAAGTCTCACCTTCCTTCCTTTATGTATCCCGAAATTATTACCTTCTTTTGGCAGAATCAGTTCTTTCGCTATATCTGAGATAGGGTTTATAAATACTTCTTTAACATCACCCTCTTCTACAATCTTGCTCTTATCGAGTACTGCGACCTTATCACATATTTGCTCTATTACTTTCATCTCATGAGTGATAACAACTATAGTAACACCCATAGTTTTATTGATTTCTTTAAGTAAATCTAGTATAGATCTCGTTGTGTTAGGATCAAGTGCTGATGTAGCTTCATCGCAAAGAAGGTACTTAGGATTAGTGGCAAGTGCACGGGCTATAGCAACTCTTTGTTTCTGGCCACCTGATAATTGTGATGGATAAGAATTAGCGCGGTCTTTAAGCCCCACTATCTCAAGAAGTTCCATTGCTCTAACTCTTGCTCTATCCATGCTTACACCTGATACTTCAAGTGGAAAAGTGACGTTACGAATAACAGATCTCTGATCAAGCAGATTAAAGCCTTGAAATATCATCCCTATAGTTCTTCTAAGTTCTAAGAGGCTTTTATTGTCAAGTATAGTTATATCTTTACCATCTATAAAGACTTTACCTGAAGTAGGCTTTTCAAGAAGATTAATACAACGTACAAGGGTGCTTTTCCCAGCACCCGATAAACCGATAATACCATAGATTTCACCATCATTAATAGTTAAATTAATATCTTCAAGTGCAACTATCTCTTTATCGGCAGTTTTATAAGTTTTACTAAGATGTCGAAATTCAATCATATATCAACCTTACTTTAGCATAACAATATTACTTTATTGGCATGATACCAGCACCAGTATTATTGTTATACTTGTCTACTATACCATCTTGAAGTACTGATACTAAAGTTCTAATTGCAGGAGTTCCTTCGTCCCCTCTTCTAACTGCAATTACATTGGCATAAGTCCTTGCCGCATCTCCACTTGCATCTTCAACTGCAAGGGCATCAGTAGTCTTAAGTCCTGCACCAAGTGCATAGTTATAATTGATAACTGCTATCACATCGTCGCCACCACTCTTAAGGAGTGAAGGTATGGCATCAGCCTGTGCTGCGTTGATAGTGTAGCCATGATCATCAACTATATCAAGCACGCTAACCCCTTTATCTACAGAAGCATCTTCTGGCAAATCTACAAGCCCTTCTTGTCTAAGAAGAAGTAAGGCTCTTGTCTGATTTGAGTCATCATCAGGAACGATTATAGTTTTGAATGCTTCTTTGTCATTAAGATCTTTTACTGCGAAACTATATATTCCAAATGGTTCATAGTGAATCATACCAGCTGATACAAGATCTGTGCCATTTGATTCATTGAAGCTATTCATATAAGGTGTATGTTGAAAATAATTAGCATCAAGAGTTCCATCTTGTAATGCTGTATTAGGAAGGACATAATCATCATATATAATGATATTAATATCTATCCCTTTGTCAGCAAGAATTGGTTTTGCAATTTCCAAAATCTCAGCATGAGGTGTAGAACTTGCACCAACAGTAAGTGTGACATTTTGTGTAGTTTCGCTAGCCTCAGTAGCTTCTATGCTCTCAGTAACAGTTTCAGACTCAGCTGCCGCTTGCTTATTGCTTCCGCTACAAGCAGCAAAAAAAGCCATAACTACAAACGCTAATGCTGTTAATAAAATTAATTTCTTATTTTTCATAAATAAATCCTCCTTAAATCGCATGTCTTAAACGCTAAATATTCATTTTAACACATATAATATTCCATTTCAAACAAAATCGCCACTAATACGGCGACTTTTTCTCACTTTTATCATTGGGGTTATACTATGTATTCATAAGAGATATTAGACTACCACTACATATTACCATATGGCAAAGCCATCAATTCTAAATTATTTATTTTTTCAGTTTAATATTGTATAATAGAGTGTCAATAATGCGCTTTATTGGAGGAGTATATATGGAAAGATTAACTGGCGTTAAATCTATTGGTATAAGAGGGCCTATTATAAGAGAAGGTGACGATCTCTGCAAAATTGTTGTAAAATCAGTCTTAGATGCTACTGCATCAGAAAATATCCCTCTTCATGATAAAGACGTGGTCTGTATCACTGAATCAGTAGTTGCAAGGGCAAATGGCAATTATGCTACAGTTGATCAAATTGCTAAAGATATAAAGGATAAATTTGGCGATAACACTATAGGTGTCATACATCCTATCACATCAAGAAATCGTTTTGCCATACTACTTCGCGGTATAGCAAGAGGTGCAAAAAAGATCGTTCTCATGCTATCATACCCATCTGACGAAGTTGGCAATGCACTTCTAACCTATGATGATCTTGATGAGAAAAATGTCAATCCTTATAGTGATGTACTATCACTTGAAAAATATAGAGAGTTATTTGGCCGCAAGATACACGAGTTCACTGGTGTAGATTATATAGACTATTATAAAGAACTTGTAGAAAGTGAAGGTTGTGCTTGCGAGATAGTTTTCGCAAACCAAGTTAAAACTATACTTAAATACACTGACTGCATCCTTAATTGCGACATACATACAAGAGCAAGGACAAAAAGACTGCTTAAGGCCAGTGGCGCAAAGATAGTATATGGCCTTGATGAGATACTTACCGAATCAGTAGAGGGCTCTGGCTTTAATGAAAAATATGGTCTCCTTGGTTCCAACAAAGCAACCGAAGATAAGGTGAAACTTTTTCCAAATAGCAGTTGTCAGAAATTAGTTGAAAATATACAGAAGGAATTAATTGAAAAAACTGGCAAGCATATAGAAGTTATGGTCTATGGCGATGGAGCATTCAAAGATCCTCAAGGTAAGATCTGGGAGCTTGCTGACCCAGTTGTATCACCAGCTTATACCAAAGGTCTCGTCGGCACACCTAATGAATTAAAATTAAAATATCTTGCAGATAATGACTATAAAGATCTATCCGGCGATGCATTAAAAAATGCCATCAAGGAATCTATCACTAAAAAGGATAAAGACCTCAAAGGCAACATGGTTTCAGAAGGCACTACCCCAAGACAGATTACTGACTTACTTGGAAGCCTATGTGACTTAACATCCGGCTCAGGCGATAAGGGGACACCTTTCGTGCTTATACAAGGGTATTTTGATAATTATACAAATAATTAGGAGCATATAGTAATCGGCAATTAGTAGCAAAAAAGTGACCTAGGGTCACTTTTTTCAATCTTCATAAAGCTTTTCAACTTTCCCTATATATTTTTCTGCAATAGTTTCAGCAACTATCTCTCTTTCTTTGCCAATTAATGCTGGATTAGCATACTTATGTAAACATCCAAAGGCTTTATGTTTCTTTTTAGTCGAAATATTGCTTCTATTTTCATTTGAATTTTTATCAACATATACGTTCATATTCTTGCCACCATGCTTAAAATATATTAAAATTAAATCACATAATATATTATTATTTTAATCTGGTTGTTTTTCCCAAAACTTGCGTATGCTTTTAAATCTATTTATACGCTCATTAATTTTCGCAATTTCATTCGGATAAAAAATCTCTAAATTATCACATAATTGCAACATCCACTTTTTTCTTGTATTGGTTTCGTTAATACTAATATAATTAGAATTAGCAATTTGAATCTGACCCCACCCAAGAGCACCCAACGTCAAACAATTCCAATCCAGCATCTCAATAGGCACAAAATCGCAAGATGTAAATATTGGTTTTTTTTGTTTAGATATACTATAAGATGTCATCAAAATTGTAAAGTAATTTTCATGGTCTTCGTAAAATCTTGATAATCGTTCAACTGAAGTCAAATTCGGCATATTAAAAGCAGTATCAACATTATGCGTTTTGCTATCTACTGCATAATAATTACTATTTATATCTGTAAAAGCAAAATCTGCCATTGAACGTCTTGCAAATTGGTTATTGTAGTCCTTTATCAATTCTTTTGGCAAGCATTTGACAAAATTATCTTCTAAATAATTTTGAACTGCATCACCAATGGCTCTTGGGCTACTAGATAATAGCGAATTTACTAAATCGGTATTATTCAACGATTTAATAACCTCAATTTGCACTTTATCTCTATATTTTTTTGTAAACAGCTTATTCATTTATATATTTCTTTTCATTCAAATTTCTTCTGTAAATTTGATGTATTTCTTTCCCAAAAAACTCCATTAGCATAACCTTGTATTATATTGTCGTATTTTGCATCTTCAATCCTTTTTTCTGCCCATGCGCAGTATTGCTTATTTTGTTCTATTCCCACATATTTTCTTTTTAATTTTTTTGCAACTACTGAAGTAGTTCCAGATCCAAGAAAAGGATCAAGAATTATATCATTTTCGTTTGAACTAGCTAATATTAATTTAGCAATTAACTTTTCCGGTTTTTGAGTTGGATGTGCTGTATTTTCTGGCATAGACCAGTATGGTATAGATATATCATCCCAAAAATTTGATGGATATGTGTTTCTAAAATTACCATATTGTGTTTCCTCCCAATCTTTTGGTTTTCCATCTATTTTATAAGGAGCTATTACTTTTCGCCTTATTTTCACTCTATCAACATTGAAAGTATATTCTTTAGATTTACTGGCAAACCATATATCCTCCATTGCATTTTTCCAATTATTCAAGGCACCTCGGCCTTTCTCTCGTTGCCACGTAATTCTATTTTGGATGACAAAATAATCTTTTAATACCATCTCAATTGAAGAACTACTTTTCCAATCACAACACACATAAATACTTCCATTATTTTTCAATAATTTAAATATTTTTTTTATCCAGCCATCAGTATATTCTACGTATTTGCTATATGACACTTTATTGAATTTATTGCCATTGTAGTTTTTAGATAAATTATATGGTGGATCAGCTATTATTAAATCTGCAAATTCATTTGGCAAATAATCCAAAACATCAAATGTGTCGCCTATAATCGTTTTATTTATTATTTGTTCAATAGAAACATCATTAGCGACCGTTATGCATCTTTTCAAAAATGGTTCACCAACATCCAAATCAAAATCTATAGTTTTATTTCTTTGGGCTTTCATTGTTTAAATTTGTATATTCTATATATTGTATATATTATATTCAATTTTTTGAATATATGCAAGTAAAAAAATATAGTCTAAAATAGACTATATGATTGATTATTCGCCTTTTTGGGAAACTTTAAGAAAATCAAATGAATCTTGGTACACTTTAACCAAAGTGCATCATATCTCTTTTAATACACTTAGCCGAATTAAGAATAATAAAGATATAACCACTAGAACAATAAACGATTTTTGTAGAATTTTCAACTGCAAGGTGGAGAATATCATAAAATATAAGCACTCAAGTAAAGATCAATCACTATAAAAGCGACCACAAGGTCGCTTATTTTAATAAATTTCAATTTATCATTAAATCAATACAATTTCGCCCCTGCCGGTATGTTGTTATCAACAATTAAGAGGTTGAGTCTCTCTTCGTCGCCTTCTTTGTAGATGGCTGAAAGTATCATGCCACAACTGTCAATTCCCATCATTGCTCTTGGTGGAAGATTGACGATAGCGATAAGTGTCTTTCCTATTAATTGTTCTGGTTCATAGAAAGCATGAATGCCACTAAGTATGGTTCTATCAGTGCCTGATCCATCATCAAGGGTGAATTTAAGGAGTTTCTTAGACTTTGGTACCGCCTCGCACGCCTTTACTTTCACTGCTCTAAAATCTGATTTACTGAATGTTTCAAAATCTACAAGTTCTGTGAATAATGGTTCTATAACAACTTTAGAAAAATCTATTTTCTTGTCTTCTTCAGATCCAGTCTTTTCAGATTTGAGGGTAGGGAAAAGCAAAACATCGCGAATGGCCTGGCTATTTGTCATAAGCATTACAAGCCTATCTATGCCATATCCTATGCCACCTGTTGGAGGCATACCAATCTTAAGAGCATGTAAGAAATCTTCATCCATGCTATTTGCCTCTTCATCGCCTAGTGCTTTTAGTTTTTCCTGCGCTACAAATCTCTCTCTTTGGTCTATTGGATCATTTAACTCTGAGTAGGCATTGGCCATCTCATAACCATTGATATATAATTCAAATCTCTCAGTAAGACTTTCATCACCTGGTTTCTTCTTAGTAAGTGGTGATACTTCTATAGGATGGTCTATGACGAAGGTTGGCTGTATAAGCTCTTTCTCGACAAATTCATCAAAGAAAAGATTGAGTATATCTCCCTTCGTATGATGAGGTAAGAATTCAACTTTCTTCTCAAGTGCAATTTTTTTAGCCTCTTCGTCATCTTTTATAGCAGTAAAGTCTACACCGCTATATTTCTTAACTGCATCCATCATAGTAATCTTCGCAAATGGCTTTTCAAAATCTATCACATTATCGCCATAAGGGAGTTTTAAAGTTCCAACTACATTCTTCGCTATATGCTTAAACATAGATTCAGTGAGTTCCATCATGCCTTCATAGTCAGTATAAGCCTCGTATAATTCCATAAGAGTGAACTCTGGATTATGTTTAGTATCAGTTCCTTCATTTCTAAAAACTCTACCTATCTCATATACTCTCTCAAGTCCACCAACGATAAGTCTCTTAAGATAAAGCTCAAGTGAGATACGAAGCTTTCTATCTTCAGAGAGTGCATTGAAATGCGTCTCAAATGGTCTTGCATTCGCACCACCTGCATTTTCTACTAATATTGGCGTCTCAACTTCTATAAAATCACGACCATCAAGGAAGTTTCTTATCTCTTTTATAATTTTAGATCTCATTATGAAAGTCTTCTTCACATCTGGATTCATTATGAGGTCTATATATCTCTGTCTATATCGAAGATCCCTATCTTGGAATCCATGAAATTTTTCTGGAAGAACCGCAAGTGATTTAGAGAGAAGTACTACTTCTTTAGCATGAACGGATATCTCACCAGTCTGGGTTTTAAATACAAATCCCTTAACACCTATGATATCGCCTATATCGTACTTCTTAAAATCCTTGTAACTCTCTTCGCCTATATCGTCGCGAGCAACATAAAGTTGGATGTTCCCTTCTCTATCTTCTATATTGGCAAATGAAGCCTTACCCATAACTCTTTTTAGCATGAGCCTTCCTGCAAGCGATACAGTCTTCCCATCAAAACCTTCAAAATCATTTTTAATGTCCATCGTATGATTAGTCACATCATATTTTGTAATTAAAAATGGATTCTTACCTTCAGCAAGAAACTCATTAAACTTATCGAGTTTGGCTTTCTCAAGTTTATTAATATCTTCTATGGTTTGTTCTCTAATCTCTTCTGACATATATACCCCTATGATACTTTTAGGATCTCAACTTTTAATTTTCCACGGGTTAGTTGGATTTCGACTACATCGCCTTTTCTCTTTCCAAGAAGTTCTTTGCCAAGTGGTGATTCGTTTGAGATCTTGCCGTTAAGACTATTGGCTTCACTTGCACCAACTATATCGTATTCGATCTCTTCCTTTTCTTTCAAATCAAAAAGTTTAACATGGCTACCAACTCCAATAGTTCCACGTTTCAAATCAGATTTTTCAACCACTTCTGCATTCTTTATGATATTTTCTATGGTCTCAATCCTGAGTTCTATCTCTCTTTGTTCATCTTTAGCTGCATCATACTCAGCATTCTCAGAGAGATCACCTTGTTCTCTTGCATCTTTTATCTTCTCTGCTATCTCAGCTCTTCTCTCGCCTTTAAGATAATTCAATTCCTCAAGATATTTTTCAAGGCCTTCCTTTGATATTTGTTGTTTTACAGTATTATTTTCTGGCATATGTTCTCCTTCCTATTCAGTGACTTTTTTAGGTCTTTTGATTTCACCATCTTTTTCTATAACTGGTTTTATATCCATATTTTGATACATTACAAACTCATCATCAGATACAATCTTATAAGCAAATGTTAAAGTTTTATTTTCTTCCTCACCGCTAATCTTATAATCTATCTGGTATATGAAAAGGCAATCTGATATCTTATCTGTTGATTTAAGATTACCATAGACTTTATCTGGAGCTATATTATAAGTACCAAAGATGTTATAGCGATAATCTCTACATCTTATCTTAGCATTTCTATTGCCGATAGGCATATAATAGTAATTTTGTATATATACATCTTGCGGATTAATCTTGCTATTGATTATATAGAATCCAATCTTGGCATTATCTTTAACTATATAAGTCTCGATATTTCCCTTTGAACTTGGATCTATAACAGCATTACTAATAACAAAATCAGATCCTTCAATGCCTGAATTTATATCCGGTTCATTCTCTCCGCCTTTGATAACCCTAGCACCTGCTTCGCTGTTTGTCTCATTATCTGTAGCAGTTACATCCATATATGCTAATTCACTTATCGTATCAACACTGGTTGCAAATACTAGGTTTATGCAAAAAAACAAGCAAGAATCGAACTAAGTATAACTTTTATAAAATTTTTCTTTCCTTTTTTCACTATCACACCATCTTTCTTAAGTTTATCAATATCGAGCGTCATCTTAATGTCCGTCACTTTCTCGTCATCGACAAATACTCCGCCCTGCTCTATATTTCTCCTTGCATCGCCATTTGAAGTACAAAATCCAGATAACACAAGGGCTTTAATTATATCAATCTTCCCATCAGTGAGATCACTCTCTTTAAGTGAAAGTTTTGGCATATCGGCATTGGACATGTCACCAGTAAATACGGCTTTAGCTGCAGCGTCACATTTATCTGCTTCTTCCTTTCCATGCACAAGCTTAGTTAATTCATATGCAAGTATGGTTTTAGCTTCATTTAACTTTGATCCCTTCCATGATTCCATCTCTTTGATCTCATCAAGAGGAAGGAAAGTAAGCATCTTGATACATTTTATAACATCGGCATCATCAACATTTCTCCAATATTGATAGAACTCATAAGGTTTTGTTTTTACAGGATCAAGCCATACCGCCCCACCTGAAGTCTTTCCCATCTTAGTTCCATCTGACTTAGTAAGAAGGTTGATAGTCATAGCATAAGCATCTTTGCCGAGTTTTCTCCTTATAAGTTCAGTTCCTGCAAGCATGTTAGACCATTGATCATCTCCACCAAACTGCATATTGCATCCATAATTCTTATATAGAGAATAGAAGTCAAATGCCTGCATAATCATATAATTGAACTCAAGGAAGGTAAGCCCCTGCTCCATACGGAGTTTATAACACTCTGCTGTAAGCATCCTATTTACAGAAAAATGAGGTCCTACATCACGAAGGAATTCTATATAATTTAAATTTCTAAGCCAATCAGCATTATTGACCATCATGGCCTTGCCTTCGCCAAAATCTATAAATCGTGACATCTGCTTCTTAAAGCATTCGCAGTTTCTATCTATGTCATCTACAGTCAAAACTTTTCTAAGATCACTTCTACCTGATGGGTCACCTATCATACCGGTGCCACCACCAACAAGTGCTATAGGGCGATTTCCAGCTTCTTGAAGTCTCTTCATAAGACAAAGTGCCATAAAATGTCCTACATGAAGTGAATCAGCCGTTGGATCAAAGCCAATATAAAATACTGCCTTGCCTGTATTTACAAGTTTCTTAATCTCTTCTTCATCCGTAACTTGGGCTATAAGTCCTCTTTCTACTAATTCTTCATATACACCCATATCTACTCCTAGAATCTAAAATATATAAATGGATTAAATCCATTAGTTAGCATCTCCATGATTCCATATACGAATGTCAATATGACAACTACGTATATAACTACCGTCCCAAATCTAGTCTTTAAAAAAGTGCAATATATTTTATCAAAAAATGGTGTCAAATACAATATTGAGATTATGAAGCATGCATAAAAATACGGGTTAAATATCTCTTGTAATAGCCATCTTGTATTATAATTAAGCTTAGGCGCTGAAAATAATCCATTAATATACAGTAAAAATGTATTAAAATTATCGAATCTAAATAATATCATGCCTATTATCCATACTATATTTGCATAAATTAGTAAAATCGGCTTATCGAATCTAAACTTAGTCTTGGTCGTGATCACCCTCTCTATCACAAGAAATAATCCGTTATATAACCCCCATATAAGATAATTAAAATTAGCACCGTGCCAAAATCCAGATAAGGCAAATACTATAATAAGATTTATACAGGTTCTAAAAAGTCCCTTTCTACTACCACCAAGTGGTTTATACACATAATCACTAAAGAAGGACGAAAGGGTTATATGCCATCTTTTCCAAAACTCTGTGAGACTTCTTGACGAAAAAGGCTGATTAAAGTTCTCTGGGAACTCAAATCCAAAGATCATTCCAATTCCGATAGCCATATCTGAATATGCAGAAAAATCCAGATAAATCTGTATAGTATAACAGATTATGCAAAATACTGATAATGCAAAGCCGAGTACAAATTTATCAAGATTTCCAAATGCAATATCAGCAATGTTTCCAAGTGCATTTGCAAAAAGTATCTTCTTAGAGAAGCCAACCATAAATCTAATGAGGCCACTCGATATATTATCAAGATTAGTAGTTCTCTTCTTTAACCTATCAACAATATCGCTATATCTAACAATTGGCCCTGCGATAAGTTGTGGGAAAAGCATTGTGAAAAGCGAAAAATCTATAGCACTGTCACTTCTCTTTACAGTCTTCCTGTATACATCTATATGATATGATATAACTTGAAATGTATAAAATGATATACCTATAGGAAGTCTTATCTTAGTCGCATGTTCTACTCCAAGCAGTAATCCTGAAAACAAATTCAAATATTTATATACAAAAAGCAGAAGCACATTAAATACGATTGAAATAATAAAATACAGCTTTTTCTTTTTCTTAATTCTTAATCTACTATAAGTCTGTGACAAATAATAATTAATTACTATTGATATAAGTAATATAGGCAAAAAGTCAAAACTGCCATATGCATAAAACATTATCGAAAATATAAGCAAGCATATGTTATTTGCCTTTTGATTCTTAAATATACTAACTATAAAATAAGTTATAATGCATAGTGGCAAAAATAAAAATAAAAAGACTGGAGAAGAAAATACCATATTATATCTCCTCCATATGCTCTAATATATAATCAAGAAATCCAAATGTGGCATTATACACATTGATTTCATGAACTTCAAATATAAATACGTCTGCGTTTTTAATCTTATCAAGTAAGCCAATCCGATCTTCTAATTCGTCGTAAGTTTCAAACTCTTCTTGATTATTATAATTATTATAAAAAACTAATTTGTTAGACATAAGAACTGTGTCATTATATCCTGCCGTGATAGGTATAAGCACAAGTCCTGTCATGAAACTCCCACCCCGTATGATATAATTTAAGTTATCGCTCTCATATTTAAGCATCTTATCAGTTACTGTATAATAATCATCATGTGATTTTATCCCTAAGTTTAATACATCGAATAAATCCGAATCTGGTGGCATCGCAACATCAGATTTTGATGCCACAGCATCCATATGTGGGATTTTAAGCCCCATCACATCCCTCATATAGTCATGTAATTCAAATGATACTAGTCTTGCTTTATAATTAGACCAGTGGTGTGCACCTTTATAAAATAACGGGATATTCCCCTTAAGATATTTATTCTTATTATTGTCTATCGCCTCTATTGTATCAAAAAAGTATATATCCGTCTTTTTTAATTCATCCCTAAAGACATCATACGATCTTAGACCATCAGTATCATAACTATCATCCTGATTATTGGATATTATATAATCAACTATAGGCATAGGGCCATTATAATACCTTGGTTTAGTTGGCGTTGTTATAATCAGTAATTTCTTATCGTTTTTCTTGCAATAATCATTGAACTTCTCGAGTTTCCTAACCAATGCCCTAACTTCGGCATCACTTATATTATATAGCCCATGATAATA
Organism: Lachnospiraceae bacterium UBA3866; assembly: GCA_002392345.1. Taxonomy (GTDB): domain Bacteria; phylum Bacillota; class Clostridia; order Lachnospirales; family Lachnospiraceae; genus UBA3633. The sequence goes on along the minus strand of DGGU01000042.1, from coordinate 47,639 downwards.
ATAATTGAGTGTCTCTATAGCAAAAAGATTATCTTTGACCTTAGTGATAGACGAATTAGGTGATATGTCAAAAGTCTCATACAAAAATCTATTTTTTGTATTGACAATGAGTGTCCTTCCTGGGAAGTTTTGCATTATATAATCATCGATATTTTTAAAGCTTAGCTCTACTTTTTCTTCAGCACCGACAAGATTTTCGTCAAACTTAAAAATAGTAGCATAGTATGGAAATGCTACTATCAATGCAAAACTTAGTATTGCAAAAATGCTTTTAAATCTGTCGAAATATTTCATCTAAATAGCTACAGGTATATTTTTTATCTGCTCATTCTTCTGATAGTCTTCTATGATTAGGTCATCTTTTGTGAATTCATAGAAATCCTTCTTATCAGGATTTAAAGTAACCTTAGGTGCAGGGAACTGTGGTCTTTTAAGCATCTCTTCAACTATAGGTATATGTCTATCGTAGATGTGGCAGTCAGCAATCATGTGTACAAGTTCTCCTGCTATCATATCGCAAGTCCTTGCCATCATCATGAGAAGTATCGCATATTGACACACATTCCAGTTATTTGCTACAAGCACATCGCTTGACCTTTGATTGAGAAGACCATTTAAAACTAAATTGCCATCTTTATCTTTAGTGACATTGAATGTCATGGAGTAAGCACAAGGATATAGATTCATCTCATGAAGATCTTGATGCACATAGATATTGGTCATGATTCTCCTTGAATAAGGATTATTCTTTAGATCATATATAACTCTATCTACTTGGTCAAAGTCTCCCTCTTTATATTTATGCTTGACCGATAATTGATACCCATAGGCTTTACCAATAGTGTGATCTTCTCCTGCCCACTCATCCCAGATGTGAGAACCGAGATCCCTTATGTCATTAGATTTCTTCTGCCATATCCAAAGCAGCTCATCAAAACAACTTTTGAGTCCAGTAGGTCGAAGTGTAATCGCAGGGAACTCCTCTCTTAAATCATAACGGTTGCACACACCAAATTTTTTAATAGTGTAAGCAGGTGTACCATCCTCCCAATGTGGACGAACTTTCTCGCCTTTAGTGTCAGTACCATTATCTATTATATCCCTACACATGTTGATAAAAATCTTATCAGCCTTACTCATAATCTCGCCCCTCCAATCTAGCTATAAAATCATTTTTACTTAGTATCTTCATATATCTATATTACTTTTTTACCAGCAATGAATTTTGCTTTTACTTTATTTTTAGCTCTATAGACAAACCTCTCAAATCTTTCAAGGACAGTCAATTCTTTCATAAGTACCGTAGGGATACTCTTCTCATCTATAACTACTGCATCGAACTCATAGCCTTTTTCAAAGCTTCCAACCTTTCCAAAGAACTCTCCACCACTGATAGTAGCAAGATATAGTGCTTGCTCTATAGTCACATTGTAGTACTCTGGATCATAGAGGCACTTACGAATTTTGGAAGTAGTTATCGCATCTTCCATCGCTCTAAACATTGATAGATAAGACCCGCCTGCCACATCAGTAGCAAGTCCAACTTTGATCTTTTCTCTTAAGAACCTTCCTACAGGCGCTATACCTGATGAAAGATTTCTGTTGGATGAAGGACAATGTGCTACCCAGACATTCCTCTTTTTCATAAGTTCTATGCCTTTCTCATCTGGCCATACATAGTGTGCCATGATAGTACTAGTCACACTTCCAAGCATATCGAATCTATCATATGCCTCTTCATAACATTTCACGCTTGGCATAAGTTCTTTAACCCACTCAATTTCAGCTCTATTTTCTGATAGATGTGATTGAACTGGCAGATCATATGTCTTTACTATGTCCGACAGTTTTCTCATAAGTGTGTCACTGCAACTTGGTATGAATCTCGGAGTTATGATAGGCTTTATATTTTTATACTTTTTTACACTCTCTATATATTTTATCGTGTCTTTGATAGATTTTTCTGTCTTTTCAATTAGATACTTAGGACTATTACGGTCCATATTGATTTTGCCGACATAACCCTTAAATCCAATTTTATCAAGCTTATCTACCAGATATAAAGTAGCGTCATTATGTATAGTTGCGAACATTGAAAACCTTGTAGTTGGCGAATGAATAAGGTCATTGACAAAGATATCATATGCTTTTTTAGCAAATCTAATATCTTTGTATCTTGCTTCTGTCGGAAAAGTATATGTATTAAGCCAATCTATAAGTTCAAGATCCATATGTAGACCTATAAACATATACTGTGGTGCATGCAAATGCATGTCAACAAGTCCCGGTATTATAAGATTGCCACTATAATCATATACTTTGATACCCTTATACTTACTTGGAAGTTTCTTAAATACTCCTTCACACTTTCCATCTACACACACAAGATATGATCGAGCATTTTCAGAAACTTTATTTAGACTTTTTGAATATAATATATCTCCCTTTAGAGCGAAGTCCATAGTAATCCCTTTATATAATTATTCTTTTATAGCAAGCACTTCTACTTCACAAAGGCATCCCTTTGGAATAGTTTTAACTGCTACACATGATCTTGCTGGCTTTGGATCAGCAGAAAAATATTTTGCATATACTTCATTAAATTTTGCAAAATCACCCATGTCAGCAAGGAAGCAAGTTGTCTTTACGACATTGGCATAATCCATGCCAGCGGCTTTAAGAAGTCCGCCAACATTCTTCATAGATTGCTCAGCTTGCTCTTCTATGGTTGTACCTTTGATATCTCCAGTTGCTGGGTCTACAGGTATAGCTCCTGAAGCATAAAATACATTTCCTACAACTATTCCTTGACTATATGGTCCTATAGCTGCAGGTGCATCCTTTGTTACAATTTGTTTAAACATTTTATTTACCTCCATTAAATATCGCATCTATAATTACTTGATTTTTAACATCAACAAGTCCCTTTGGTATAATCTTTAGATCTGGTATGACAGGAAGTTGCATAAATGCAAGTGTCATAAATGGATCATGAAGTTTATTCATACCGAATTTATTATATGCGATGCTTTTTAATTTATCTAATTTTTCTATTACATAATCAGCCTTCTTTTCTGTCATAAGTCCAGCGACTTCAAGTTTTAAGTCACCTAGTACTTTCCCGTCACAAGTTGCAGAAAGTCCACCATTATTTTTATTAACAGTGTTAACTGCTAGCGCCATATCTTCATCGTTCACACCAATAACTATTATATTATGTGAATCATGACCGATACTTGATGCTATAGCACCTTTCTTAATTTTAAATCCCGTTATAAATCCAAGCCCTATGTGACCAGTATTATTATGTCTCTCGACTACAGCAATTTTTGCTATATCTCTATCTACATCTACTCCATAAGGATAATCCTTACTTACAACTAAGTCACATATCTTTTCTCTTGAGACTATACTTTCAGGGATAAGTTCTATAGCTCTTAATTTTTTTCCTTTTGATTTAAATGCAAAATCTTTTGCAATGACTTTCCTTAGGTTGAATGAATTATATACCTTTTTATACTTAGTTTTACTAAGAGTATTGCTCTTAGCAGAATACATCTTAAGTGGCTTATGATTCTTAGCAACCAACTCACCTTTTAGATATACTTCGCTTATCTTAAATGACTTAAGATCATCAAGTATAATAAAGTTAGCAAGATATCCCACTCCTATGGCTCCATAGTCTTTAAGATTATAATGCATTGCAGTATTAAAACTTCCCATCTTGATTGCTTTTATAGGATTTGCTCCAAGTTTTATAGCCTTTCTTATAATCTTATCAATATGTCCGTAATCAACTATTGTGTCAGGATGATTATCATCTGTAACGAGCATACATCTTTCATAATATGGTGCCTTAAATAAATCAATAAGTGGTGATAGGTCTTTACATACTGTGCCTTCTCTTATCTCTATCCATTGACCACGGCTCAGTTTTTCCAATGCTTCATTGATATTTACACACTCATGGTCAGTGGTTATATTGGTAGATAGATAAGCATTTAAAGCATTGCCAGAAAGTGCAGGCGCATGGCCATCAACAAATTTGTCTTCTGAAAGTGCATCTGCTACTTTCGTAAGGCATTCTTTATCTTCATGAGTCACACCATATGCATTCATCATCTCAGCTAGTCCTAAGATTCTCTCTCTCTTATATAATGGTTTTATGTCTTTGCTTGTAAGTATTGCCCCGGCCTCGTCAAGTGGTGTAGATGGCACACATGATGGCGCCATTATCCCTACAAAGAGGTCGAGGCCCTCAGTCATCTCATATATATAATCAAGACCTTCAATACCTGCGACATTAATTATCTCATGTGGGTCTGCAATTACCGCACAAGTTCCATGTGGAACTACTAAGTCTCTAAAACATCTTGGACTAACCATAGATGATTCAAGGTGCATATGGCCATCAAGAAGTGCTGGAGCTATGATTTTGTTTTTACAGTTGATTTCCTTTTTCCCATGATAAGTTCCAATACCAACTATGTAACCATCAACTATAGCTATATCGCCAGTCTCAATTGATTCAGTGAATACATTTACATAATTAGCATTCTTAAGAACCAAGTCAGCTTTAACATGATTCATCGCAACTTTAACACGTTTTTTGAGTGCATTAAAATCAACACTACCTTTATTAGCCATATAATCACCTCTCTTATGGTGTTCTATACGAATATATACTTAAGTATAAATAATAAAGCAATTACAAATAATGTTGGCGTAATCTTTTTCCCATTTCCTGTTATAAGGTTAATAGCCGTATAAGATATGATTCCAAATGCAATACCTTCAGATATGCTATAGAAAAATGGCATAGCTATTATAGCAAGGAAGGCAGGTATAGCTTCTGTTGGATCATTCCAAGGAATATCAACAACATTTTTCATCATAAGATATCCAACGATGATAAGTGCTGGAGCTGTTGCAAATGATGGTATAACTGAGAATAATGGCCAGAAGAACATAGCAAGTAAGAAAAGCACTGCAGTAGTTATAGCTGTAAGTCCAGTGCGACCTCCCGCTTGCACGCCAGAAGCAGACTCAACGAATGTAGTGATAGTAGAAGTACCTGCAACTGCACCAAATGTAGTTCCAACTGCATCAGCAAGGAGTGCATATTTTACATTATGAAGACGACCTTTCTCATTAAGCATATTTCCTGCTTTAGCACATCCAATAAGTGTTCCTAAAGTATCAAATATATCTACGAAAAGGAATGATACTACAACAATTATGAAATTGAACATACCACGTGTGCTTATCTCTTTAAATCCATCCGCAAACTTTCCAAATGTTGGAGCCATAGATGCAGGCAATGCTATAATACCTGTAGGGATAACAGAATAAAACCCAAGTGATGGATCTGGTTTATATACACCAGCAAGCTGACAGATAATTCCAAGAACCCATGTGATAAGAATACCTACAAGAATATTTCCACGAACATTTTTATAGATGAGTAGTGCCGTGATAACTACGCCAACAAGGCAAAGCATTGCAGATACAGCTTGGAGTTTAAGTGCTGGATCTTGTCCAACAATAGCTTGATGAAAAGGAATAAGTTGAACTAAAGTACTTGGGTTATCTTGAAGCACTTTAGCATTGATAAGAGCTATGATAGTAATAAAAAGTCCTATACCAGCAGATACACCTGTCTTAAGAGAAAGTGGTATAGCATTGAACATAGCCTCACGAACATTAACTACAGAAAGAAGCAAGAATATAACACCTTCTGTAAATACTGCAGCAAGAGCAAATTGCCAGCTTGCACCAAGTCCAAATACTACTGTGTAAGTAAAGTAAGCATTGAGACCCATACCTGCTGATAAAGCAAATGGGAAGTTTCCAATTACGCCCATAAGAATTGTAGCAACGGCTGATGAAAGTGCAGTTGCAGTAAATACAGCCCCTGCATCCATACCTGAAGCCGATAAAATGTTAGGATTTACAGCAAGAATATAAGCCATTGCCATAAATGTAGTAATACCAGCGAGCACTTCAGTACGAACATCTGTCTTCTTTTCTGAAAGCTTGAAAAATTTTTCCATATAATCCTCCTAATAATTATATATAATATCGCTTTTATGCGAGATTACCAATCATAAGGGCTAGCCATCCGTAGGGTGAGCGTACTGCGAGCCCTTGGCGAAGCCATTCGTAGGGTGAGCGCCCGAGCGAAGCGACAAAGTGCCCTCGGGGTGCACTGCGAGCCCGATTAGTTAACGTCTTTATACACTTTTCTTTTTATATACTTACCTATGCCATCAGTAATATTTTTATTTTGGTCGACAACTTGCTTTCCTCTTAAGAATACTCCATCAATTTTTCCTTTTAACTTCTTACCCTCAAAAGCACAATAGTCTGATTTTGAAACTTGGTTCTTCAAGCTTAAGGTAGTGGTTTTCTTTGGATCGATTATAACAAGATCTGCGTCATATCCTTTTTTTACAAATCCTTTCCTATCCCAAAGACCAAAAAGTTTCGCAGGGTTTTCAGATAAAAGTTCACACATTCTCTCTATAGAAATTTTTTTCTTTTGAACTGCATCAAAAAGTAATATGCCTCTCTGCTCAACACCATTTAGTCCACCTGGTATCTTTCTAAAGTCATTTTTACCAAGTGCTTTTTGCTTTTTAGTAAATGAACAGTGGTCTGTTGAAACTATATCTATACTTCCATCATTAAGTGCCTTCCACAAAGCCTTAATGTCTTTTTTCTTTCTAATTGGTGGCGCACATACGTATTTACTTGACTCATCAAAACTCTTATTATATACACTATCATCAAAGAAAAGATACTGCGGACAAGTCTCGCCGTATACCTTGTAGCCTTTTTTCTTTGCGAGTTTCACTTCATTTAATGCTTCTTCACAAGTCACATGGACTGCTAGAAATGCTGCACCTGTAATGTGTGACATATATGAAAGACGATTTACACAGTCGGCTTCTGCCACAGATGGTCTAGTTAGTGCATGTGAGATTACTTTTTTGTTATCAGTTCCTTTGACTTCGCTTCTTAAATCTTTTATGATGCCATCATTTTCACAGTGGACTCCTGTGATTCCTTTACACTTAGCTATCTCCGTTAATGCAGCAAGCATATCATCATCATCAAGTTTTATATCGTAAGTTGTATATAATTTAAATGAAGTGACACCGGCTTTTACCATGTCCTTCACTTCATTTTTAACTCTAGGATTCCAATCAGAGATTGACATGTGAACTCCAAAGTCGCATGACACTCCATCCTTTGCCTTATTAAGCCAATTCTTCAAACCTTGTTTTAGTGTCTCGCCCTTATACTGAGTTCCATAATCTATGATGGTTGTAGTCCCACCGCTTATGGCAGCCTTTGTTCCACTATTAAAATCATCTATGGTAGTTGTTCCTGCCACCGACAAATCAAAATGCGTATGCCCATCTATAAAGCCAGGGAAAATATATTTTCCGGTGCAATCAACCACCTCGCACAGCGAGCCCGTTACCTTTATATTCTTTCCTACTTTTTTTATCTTTTCCCCTTCAATCAAAACATCAGAAGTATAACACTTCTTCCCACTAACTATTATACCATTTTTCAGCAATACTTTTCTCATCATTATTTACATTATTACCAACAAATATTTAAAATCTCCACCGTAGGGGCGAGCACTGCTAGCCCTTGGCGAAGCCACCCGTAGGGGCGAGCACTGCGAGCCCGCTGGCGTAATCTTACTCATTCTTCGTAGGTGCGAGCACTGCGAGCCCGCAACATATTTTATTGTATAGTATTCAACTGAGAGTATAATGGCTGAAATCCCATACTATTGATTTCAAATAAATACGTTGATGGCTGAATATACGATACATATTCTTCAATATAAATTTTAAATGCAACACCGCTATTCATAAAAAACTTAAGATAATTTTGACCATTAATATCAAAAACCAATTCATTCTTTATCAATTTTGCTGTAAAATTATAATCAGTATTATTAAACCTAATTGTACAATAATACTTACTATAATCACTTATACTATTATTTGTCACTGGAAACATATAATCGTATTCATAAATTAGCATATCAAAATATTCATCTAAAGTTCCAGATGATTTCCAATACCTCAAAGTTGCATAACAATTCTCAAATTTTGCCGCTGAATTAGAAAAAGTCCCCTTTATGTTATTCTTATTCTTAATCCCTGGATTATTAGGATTAGGTTCCAAAAAGCGAGAATCCAAACCATAAAATATTTCCCAAGATGGACTTGTTGCTGTTCTTATAACACCATATTGTGCATTATGGTTTAGATCATTAATACTACTTGCCTGAATAGATTCAAAGCAAAAAACAAAAATGCCAATAATTACACAAAATTGTTTCAATAATTTTGAATTAGATTTGCATTTCATGGTTATCATTCTCCCTCATTAAACTATGCTGCAATTGCATTCATATCATACTCACACGACATAAGAACATGTTTATCATTACCACTTTTGTCATAAACTAATGTAGGAGTAGGTAATTTTTCTTTATTACTTAATCTTTCTTCAATACATAACTCTAATGCTTCTTGTGCATGTTTAAAAGAATCTTCTAATGTAGTACCTTGCGAAAAACACTCTGGAAAATCTGGAAATGAAACCCAATATTCATTATTCTCTTCATGAAATATTGCTAAATAAAATACTCTTTTCATAAAATCACTCCTTATATTCCTGCTTGTTTTTTTATAGCTTTTTCCAATCCTTTTGGCAAATCCTTAGCATGCATTGGAACTGTAACTTGCCTATTGGTTGCTGCATTTTTATACATGGCATGCGAACCCTTTTGTCTAATCTTGACAAATCCATTCTTTTCTAATAAATCTACCATTTCTTTCGGTGTCATTGCCATAAAATACACATCCTTTTATCCGAGTGAGCACTGCGAGCCCAAATACGCCTAATATAAACAATTAATTAGTAACCTTATGATCCATTAACTTTAGTAAACTATCTTTAAATGCGCCTCTTCTGTTTTTAAACTTTTCCTCATAAGAATTATATGATTCTCCACCAGGATGAATTACAATATGGTATAAGTCTAAATAGTCATCATAGCATTTCTTCATTTCTATATAAATATCTAAATATCTATCACTTGGTTTTATTATGTTCTGCATTATTTCCACAATCTCATCGTGAGTTTTAATAATATCATCGCATTTGCTTTTATAATCTGGACTATTGTCAAGCAGCAATAATGCATCATTAAAATCATCATAAAACGCGCCTTTTCCATCATTCTTTCTAGTATAAGGGTCCGTTTCATCATCTTTTGATTTCCAAATAGAATTGTACCATACCTTTCTATACAATTCACCATTTCTGTCTATGTCAGTACTTGAATAGCTAAATTTTGGCACAATAGAAGCATAATTGTTTATAAAATCTACATCCAATTGTTTTTGGTAAAAGAATACACCAAAACCAACGAGTATCACAATTATAAAAAAACTAATTAAGAATCCAAGAATTGCTTTAGATATATTTTTACGGTTATTGGAATGCCCATAATCAGCTGGACATCCACAGGCACCACATATTTTATCGCCTTTATTAAGTGGAGCTCCACACTCTTTGCAGTGTTCACCAAATACAACTCCACAATGAACACACTTATCGGCTCTGCTAGAAATCTCTTCCTTACAATTTGGACATTTAATAATCATTTAGCCTCCAACGCCATTTTACCAAGTATACTTATCTCTAAATGGGTTCTCTGCTATATATTTAACAATACTATCATATTCTTTCTGATCTCTAATAACTCTTTCATAATAATTCTTTTGCCATAAGTCTTTAATCTTAAGTTCTCTTGTGCACTTACCCTTTAGTCCTGAAACTATTGATCCAATACTATGCTCTCCATCCGATTCGATCCTTATTATAATATGTAAATGATTCGGCATTATTTGATAGAATTCATTTTTAACTTTATCACTTACATTATTATAATCATCAATAATCTTCTTAAGTTTGATGCCCTCATCATTTAGCATTACTTTATTATCAACGATATGCCCAAAATAGTTATGCATATTTTTAGTACAAATTGTTATAAAGTACCAACCTTGTTGTGAATAATCATATTCTTTTAGTCTTAAATTCTTTCTTGTTTTTAATTCCATGTTGCATTTATAACGGGCTCGCAGTGCTCGCCCCTACGATTACTGTTTAACAAATGAATCTATTTCGTTTTGTAACTCGCAGAATACATTTGCAATTAGGTAACCATCTGCTATAGCATGATTCATTCGAACTGTTACTGGCATCATTAGTCTTCCATTTTCTTCTCTATATTTTCCCCAGTTCACTATAGGTGCTAAATGTAAAAATCCATCTGGCAATTCTATATTTAAAGAATCATATGAAACCCATGGTATGTAAGAAGCATCAAACCAGTTTGGGTGGTTTACAATATCAAATCTATACTCTCGTGTTGCTTTTGCATTCTCTATATCAAGTTTGACATTATCATAAAAATCTTTATAATTCACAGAATATTTGCTATATACCATTGTGCAAGTCTTAGTATCATCATGGAATACATAATGAGCTGGATTAATTACATCATAACAAACTAATTCTTCAATCTTCCATAAATAGCCCATTCTATAATCATCTTGCGAATTCAAAACTTTTGAAAGAATATATAAAAAGTTTATATAAAACTTTGTGTCTTTAGTCTTTGAATATTCTACCAGTTTGGTTACATCTATCCTTGATGTAATTGATGTAGAGCATTTGCAGTCTTTAGTAAAGTGATTAAAAACATCTTTTCTATAATATTTTTCTTTATCTATTACTTTATATTTCATATTACATTAACGGGCTCGCAGTGCTCGCCCCTACGGTTATGGTAATATGCTCACCTGTGGTTGTTGTTCCAAGGGCTCGCAGTGCTCGCCCCTACAAATGGCTTCGCCAAGGGCTCGCAGTGGAAAACAGTCCACTGGACTGTTTTCCCCCTACGGGTGGTTTCGCCAAAGGCTCGCAGTGCACCCCGAGGGCACTTTGTCGCTTCGCTCGGGCGCTCACCCTACGTGTGGCTTCGCCAACTCTATTTTCTATATGGCGTGTTTTTGAGTGGGAGCTCCGTGCGGAACTCGCCATCTTTTCTATAATATGCGAGGGCGATAGCTGGGGCTGTAGGGATGGCTGTAATCTCACCACAACCTATAGCGCCATTGGCCCACTTCATACCTTCTTTTTCAACAACAATTGAAGTGAGCTCTGGGACTTTATTAGCACGGAATAATCCATAAGTTCCATATTTCGCATTTACCTTGCCATCAATTACTTTTAAGTCTTCTGTAAGTGCATAACCCATGCTCATCACCATGCCACCTTCTATCTGTCCTTCAACACCAAGTTTGTTGATAGCCTTACCAACTTCATGAGCTCCTACCATCTCTTTTATCGTACCATCATCATTAAGAATGCAAAGCTGGGTTGCAAAACCATAACCAATATGTGATACAGGGAACTCTACATCCGCTCCGAGTTTATCTGTTGGCTCAAAGAAATCCGCTACATATTCTTTACCATTTAATTTGTTTAGATCTTTATCATTTGCTATATAATCTTTATATAATTCTCTTGTCGCTCTAAGACACGCTTCGCCAGAAATAAGTGTATGACGACTACCAGAACTTGTGCCACTATCAGGATCATTCTTACTATTAGAATTTTTCCAAACTATCTTATCAATTGGAAGTTTTAATTCATTGCTTACAGTTTGCACTAAAACTTGTCCTATACCTTGTCCATTTTCTGAAGCTCCGCAATGAATCACAACTTTTCCATCATTTACAAGGATTTTGCATCTTCCATAATCAGGAAGTCCAACACCAACGCCTGCATTTTTCATCGCACACGCTATGCCAACATATTTATTTTTATAATATATATCTTTTACTGCATCAAGTGTCTCAATTAAGCCCGTACTTGCATCAGCGACTTGGCCATTAGGTAATACATCACCAGGCTTAATAGCATTTCTTCTTCTAATTTCAAAATAATCTATGCCTACCATGTCAGCAAGCTTATTTATATTCATCTCAGTTGCAAAACAAGTTTGCGTTACACCAAAGCCTCTAAATGCTCCTGCTGGCGGATTATTAGTATATACAGCTGTTCCGTGTATCTCTACATTTTGATAATTATATGGTCCTGCGGCATGTGTACAAGCCCTTTCTAGCACTGGTCCACCAAGTGAAGCATAACAACCAGTATCAGATACTACTTCACATTTCATGCCAACTAGTATTCCATTTTCATCGCAAGCTGTGGTAAGAGTTACATCCATAGGATGACGCTTTGGATGAAGTTGCATACTCTCCTGTCTTGTAAGTTTCATTTTGACTGCTACGCCATATTTCATAGCAGCTACACAGGTAAGTGGTTGTATAGTCATATCTTCTTTTCCGCCAAATGCACCACCGACATATGAATTTTCTACTATAATCTTTTCTTCTGGAAGTCCTGTGATGTTACTGCATTCTCTTCTTGTATCATAAGTACTTTGATCTGAAGAGTATATCATAACACCACCATCTTGAAGTGGAAGTGCTACAGCACATTCTGGTTCAAGGAAGGCATGCTCAGTATATGGAGTCTTATAGGTATTGGTAACTTTGAATTTTGCATTTTTAATTGCAGTATCAGGGTCACCTCTCTTTATATGTTTTTCAACTAATATATTTGTCTTAGTCTCTTCTTCTTCATGAACTATAGGAGCTCCTTCTTTCATTGCCTCATATCTATCAAATACTGCAGGCAACACTTCATACTCAACTTTAACAAGAGCCTTCGCCTTTTCTAGAGTTTCTTTATCTTTAGCATACACTGCAACAATTGCATCTCCAAGTGAGTGAGTAATGTCCCCAATATCGATAAGTGCAAACCAATCTTTCTTTAAGTGTCCAGTCATTTTTCCTGGTAAATCTTTAGCAGTAAGTATCCCGACAACTCCAGGAACTTTCTTAGCCTCTTCTATGTCGATGTTTTTAACTCTTGCTCTTGGATACAGAGAACGTACACATGAGCCATAAATCATATTATCAAGGTAAATGTCATCGGCATATTTTGCAGTACCCATGGTCTTATCAGGAGCATCTACTCTTACATCACTCTCACCTAAGGCCATTACTTTATTTTCAAATTTAACTTCTGTATTTTCTCTAAATATCTTTGCAGCAAGAATTATGGCATCAATTATTTTTTTGTAACCAGTGCAGCGACAATAATTGTTTTTAATTGCATCAGCTACTTCTATACGAGTTGGATTATTATTCTTGTCAATTAGTGCCTTCGCACACATAACCATACCAGGTATGCAGAAACCGCATTGTACAGCCTGAGCCTTGCCGAATGCATATTTAAATACATCCTTCTCTCTATCGGTTAGCCCTTCCACAGTCAAGATATGCTTGCCTTCCATTCTTTTAGCAGTCTGCACACATACTTTAGTAGGGATGCCGTCAGCAAGTACAGTGCATGCTCCACAAGCACCTTCTGCACAACCATCTTTCACTGACAAGAGTTTAAGTTCATCTCTAAGAAAACTCATGACTTTTTTGTCATCAGCTAACTCATATTCTTTTCCATTTACAAAAATTTTAGCCATAAACTAAAACACCATGTACGAATGTTTTTCTTTTATAGTATCTATGACTTCAGCAAGCTTCCCGAGTTTTGCATCGCTAGTATGAAATTTATATTCAGATTTCACTCCATCTATCCTTACAACTGCAAGGTTTTCATCTTTAAAATAGAATCCACTATTTTCAGAATCATTCATAGCAGCCTCATCAAAGAATAAAGTGAATTTATCTTTATATGGACGACTATCATATGGACAAAATACTGCACAATTTCCACACTCATTACACATACTGTCTACATGAACTATCTGGTGACTGCCATCTTTAAGTTCTATATGTACATTTGCACGATTCGGACATACTTCGTTGCAAGTCTCACAGACTTTGTTGCAGTGTAAACACCTGCTTGCATCATTAGGGCTCGCATGGCTTACAGCCCCTACATTATTAGCACTTACTTCCACTCGATCTTTAAGTATTGCTCGGTCTTTATATATATTTTCAACTTTTTCATTTGGCACTTCATTACCTTCGAACGACTTGCCACTTATTGCCACTGATACAAGTTTTGCATCCCTTATAGCTTTTACTATAATAGAAGCACCAAGTGCACCATCGCCTATAGCATATACATCTTTAATAGATGTCTGCATCATAGAATCAAGAACTGGAAGTCCTTTATCATTTACATCTATACCATTTGATTTATAGAATTCACCATCAACTTTTTCTCCGATAGATGCTATGACAATATCCGCTTTAATCTCAGCTATATCGTTTGTTACGTCTATGCTATTTCTTCCATCAGCACCGATAGGTCCAAGTTTACAAACTTTACATTTAAGTACACCATTTTCATAACTATCTGGCGCAAGTAATTCTTTAATCTGCACACCATCTTTAATTGCAAGATTGATCTCATCTTCATCAGCAGGTGCATTTAACATATTTCTTCTGTATACAAGGTATACATTCTCTACACCTGAAGTTCTCTTTGCTGCACGAACTGCATCCATAGCAGTATTGCCAGCACCGATAACTGCAGCATTCTTTCCTATATCAAGCTTGCCATTCTTCTCATTGAAATCTATAAGGAATTTATGAGCATTTATGCATTTGTCATCGCCAGTAAATCCAGCCTTGCTCTCTTTATGTGCTCCTATAGCAATAACAACATAATCAAATTTATCTTTAAGTTCTTTTATACTTTTTATCTCAACTCCAAGTTCGAATTTTGCTCCCCAAGCCTTAGCATACTCTACATCTTTTTCAATTTCTTCCTCTGGTAGTCTAAAATGAGGAATTATATTAGACACTGTTCCGCCAGCTTTCTTCTCTTTATCATATACAGTGACTGCATATCCATCCCTCGCTAAGAAAGTAGCAACAGCTATACCACCAGGGCCAGCACCGACAACTGCTACAGTTTTACCATTAGGCGAAACTGGCTTAACATTTTTAACGACTTTATCAAAGGCGTTTCTCGCTGCAAGAAGTTTATTGCCACGAATGTCAACATTCTCTTCATAATGATTTCTCATACATGAAGTTGTACAAGGGTGAGCACAGATATTTCCAGTCATAAAAGGTAGTGGATTCGTGCGGTATATTACTTCAAGTGCTTTTTCAAATTCATTATTCTTTACATAATAATTATAAAGAGATATATCTTGATTTATAGGGCAAGTCATGGAGCAAGGTGACATGAAGCAATCAGTGAGTGGATTTTTAACCTTGATTTTATTTTGTTTAAATCTAAGTGACTTTTTAACAAGATGTTTATCTTTTTTACATTCTTCAGAAAGATTTTGAACTTTCTTTACATCTACTCCGTTAAATGTAACCATGTCAGATACATTGGCCATAACCTTTTCTGCCATCTGATGGAATCTATCATATCCACCTGGCTTTAGAATCGTTGTAGCAACTGTCACAGGCCAGATACCAGCATCAACTAATTTATCTATATTAAAATAATCAGCGCCACCAGAATAAGCTATCTTAAGTTTGCCGTTAAACTCTGTTGTAAGCATCTCAGCGACCTTAGTCGAAAGTGCAAAAAGAGATTTCCCTGACATATACATCTCCTGAGATGGCAATTCATTTCTTGTTACATCTACAGGGAAAGTATTAGTCAGTTTTACGCCAAAAGTAAGTCCTTTCTTCTCTGCATGTTCCATAAGTCTCTTAAGCATTTTAACAGCATCATCCCACTGAAGATCAGTCAAGAAATGCGAATCAGTAAATGCAATATATGTGTAGCCCATGTCGTTTAAAATTTTACGAGCTCTCTCGTATCCGAGAAGAGTTGGATTGCATTTGATAAATGTATTGAGACCCTTCTCTTCCATAAGATACATAGCTATCCTCTCTATCTCAGCAGGAGGACAACCATGAAGAGTAGATTCCGTCACAGAATGGCATACTTGATTTGGAATTTTTTCTATATCTTCTAATTTAAAATTCTTATACTCATTTACATGAGCCTTAAGATAATCGATTGCCCCTTTAAATACAGGATGCTTATTCGCATCTTTCATACACTCTATAAACTTATCTGTGTCTTTTTTCTTTATATCATCAAGGTTATAGCCAACTGACATGTTGAATACAAAACCATCAGTTGCGCCTAATTCAAATTCTTTTGAAATGAAGTGAAGCATGACCCAAGCTTTGATGTATTCCTGAATCGCTTCGTCCATATAGAGCTCAGTAGACCATTCGCAATTGTAGCATTCATCATCTGCTTTAATACATGGCTTATTAACACATTTAACCATGTCAGCACCAGTCATCTCTTGAACAGTCTTTAGTTCAAAGAATCTTGCACCGGCCATATAGCTTGCAATGATATTTTGAGCAAGTTGAGAATTTGGTCCAGCTGCAGGTCCAATTGGTGTCTCTATATGCTCTTTATAAATGTTGAAGCCTTTCTTAACATCAGCCTTATAGTACTTCTTCACACCAAAAACAGACTTGCGGGTTTTATTCTCATCAATAACCCACTCCATCAAATTCTTGAATGGCATAATTTTCATTACTTCGCTCATATGCTTCCTCCTGGTTACTTGTTCTTATCTACAAAATCTTTTGCAATTTATTCATTAAATCTCTAATATCATTATCAATAGTATTCAAAATAATGTTCATATCAATTAATTTTTGACAATAACTTATCAATAGCCATAACTACATATCCAAATATTATGAAAAATATAGTTATTAATATAATGTTTTTTATTACACCATTTACACCTAACTTTTCCAAATTTAAGAAAAAGTATGGATATATAAATGGCACACTTTTATCATATGACAATATATTCGTATCAAATTTCATTATAAAAGCGTTTATATATACAAGCCCTGCATAAGTTAGTGGAAAGGAAGTTGCTACTATAGGGTAATACCATTTTAGTTTCCCATGCTCACAAAAAAGTATATAATCAAATACAAACATTAATGGTAAAATAATATGTAATGTTATACTTCCAACTACAAAACTATCTTTAATGTCTCTTGTAGATGAAAGTATAAAATTATATATTATAGATGTTAATAAAATACTAAGTAGTGCCGTGAATTTTAATGTAGAAAATGTTTTAACAAAGCCATCTTCTGCTCTTTTAGCTGTGTCAATCAATTCTATGAGTATAACTATAATACATAAATAATTGCTTAAATTAGTAAAATGGATGTAAAAGTCCCACCTAAAACTCATATCAAAAAGTCCAAAACTTGCTAGTATTGCAATTATTGATATGCCTATGTAAATTGACTTATATATAAGTTGTGTGGTTCTGCTCTTAATCATTGAAAACAACTTTACCATTAACAAATTTAATTCCATCTTTTCTAAGTAGTTTTTCCTGTGCGTATTTTCCTCCAAATGCAAAACTACCAGAGCATTCCCCTTTGCTATTTACTACTCTATGGCAAGGTATGTTTTTCTGACTAGGGTTTTTATGTAATGCATTTCCTACCGCTCTTGCAGCGTTTGGATAGCCTATTTTAATAGCAATTCCTCTGTAAGTATCAACTTTCCCTTTTGGTATCTTTTTAACTTCTAAATATACTTTTTCTTCAAATTCTGTCATATAAAAAATTACTTCTTTGCTATCTTAACTTAACTTTTAAATTATTCTTTTCACTCTTCAATAGTTGAATATCTCAATAAAATCATCTTTTAAATCTATCATATCATTATTTATTAATTCTGCCCCAAAGCTTCTTAGTTTTTTCTGCAATATCAGAAAGCATTTTTTCTTCATCAAGCATAGTAAGTTTCCTATCTTTCATAAGTACTTTACCATTGCCGATAGTTGTGACAACCGAACGGCCATTCATACCAAATAAGATATTGCCATTGATATTTGAAGCATCCATAGGAGTATGTGGATAATAATCTGTAACTATAACATCAGCAGCATATCCCTCTTTCAATTTTCCAAGCGGAATATCAAAATATCTATTGGCCATCTTAGCATTATTCTCAAAGAGCATATGTGGTACTTCTGCCCAAGCAGCTGTGCCAGTGCAAAGATGATGCTTATGTAAGATATTGGCAACTTTATATGATTCTATCATATCATGTGTATAGCCATCTGTCCCAAGACCTGTAAGAATTCCTCTATGAACCATCTCCATAGTTGGAGGGCAACCACAGGCATTACCCATGTTGCTCTCTGGATTATGTACAACCATCGTATCAGTTTCTTTTATCCTATCCATCTCGTGTGAATTTACATATATACAATGTGCAAGTAAAGATTTTGGTCCAAGTATATCAAAATCATCAAGTCTATCAACTATTCTCTTGCCATGTTTTTTTAGGCAGTCATGAAGATCTTCTATGCCTTCTGCAACGTGAATATGGAAACCTACTTCTTTTGGTGTCTCTGATCTTGCAAACTCAAAAGTCTCGTTAGAAATAGTGAATTGAGCATGCATGCCACACATTGCTTTTATAAAATCATCATTAGCCTTTAATGTCTTTTTTATAAACCGTGAGTTTTCAAGAACAGATTTTTTAGATTTTTCCATGCCATCTCTATCAGAAATCTCATAGCAAAGACACGATCTTACTCCAAGTAGTCTTGCTGCTTCTTCTATAGCATCAAGAGAGCCATCTATCTCGCCAAATGAAGCATGATGATCAAATGTTGTAGTGCAGCCGTTCTTTACTGACTCAATATATGTCTGCATTGCAGAAAGTTTTGTGAACTCATTATCAAGATTTCTATCAAGAGTCCACCACATGCCATCAAGAATAGTTAAGAAATCTTTAGCAACATAGCCTTTAATATTTAGTCCTCTTGCAAGTGCAGAATATATGTGCTCATGCATATTAATAAATGCTGGCATAACTACTGCGCCCTTAGCATCTATAAACTCTGCACTTCCATATTTTGCCTTAAGTGCATTACTATCACCAACTTCAACAATCTTGTTGCCATCAATTGCAACAGCACCGCTGTTGATAAGTGGTTGTTTTTCGTCTCTTGTAACTACACGACCATTATAAACTAAAATCATAACTCTCCTCCTTTATAATCCTTTACAAGTTTCAATTACTATTCTCTTTAATATTTTCTTACTATCCACATCTTCCACAAAGTACATAGGTTTTGCACCTTTGTATGGAAACTGTTCTTCCATTTTAAATTTCTCATTAGTTGTAGTTTTCTTTACAAGCAATCTATTATCATAAATGCCACCGAACAAAATTCCATCACAGTATAATAAGTACTCACCCATCATTTTCTTACTTGTTATATTATCTAATAAGTTTAACTGGTCTAATATAAAATCTTTATATTCTACTGAACTAGCCATGATTTAAATATATTTTTCAATTTCTTTATAAAATGCGTCTTTCCACTCTTTAAATTTTATTTCAAGTTTTTCAACATTATAATTATTGTTTTGCGCATCAACTAATGCATCAATATACTCTTTTCTATCACTAACATTGATTACTACTGGTGTTAAGTACTTTAAGGTTTCTCTAAAAACTATCATTCTACCAGTTCTACCATTATAATCTTGAAAAGGATGTATCTTTTCATATTTACAATGAAAAATTGCAATATCTTTTAAAGTTGGCTTATCTTTACTATTATATTCATTTATAAGTTTAACTAATTCTTCTTTAACTTTACTTGGCTCTATAGTCTCTGTCGTTCCAGCAATGTTATTCCTCATCTTATATTCTCCAGGTACACCACCATTAGCTTTAAACTCAAATATCCCTTCAGTCATTGCCTTATGATAACTCTTGATAATGTCTTCACTAAATGGTTCACTAATAGTCTTTAACATCTCGTTAAACATCAAGAAATGCCCCTGTGCCTCTTCAATTTCCTTAGCTTTATAACTAGTACTTGGAATTTGTTGAGTATCAAATAACACTGCTGTGTCTTCTTCTGTCATCGTATTTCCTTCTATCTGATTACTTCTTGCTGCAAGTTTAAATTGACATATTGAATATAATTCATTTCTAATATGATGCTCAAATTCATATATTAATCTTTCTAAGATTACATTTTCCATATCAATTTCAAATATTTCCGGGCTCGCAGTGCACCCCAAGGGCACTTTGTTGCTCCGCTCGGACGCTCACCCTATGTTGGGCTTCGCCCTAAAATTTTGTTACATCATTATCTTGCATAGCAAGCACACCTTCAAGCATCTTATCTTTTTCACTATCTGGTATGTCAAATGATGTTGTAGCAGGTGCTACTTCATAAGGCACACCTAATTTATCCATATTGTGTTTTATAGCATGCTCAATTGCAGTAACTATATTCATGTAACCTGTACATCTGCAAAGATTGCCAGTAATTAATTTCTTAATTTCTTCTCTTGTATATGGTTTATTATGGCCAACTATCTCTACAGCTTTAAGGATAAACCCTGGAGTGCAGAAGCCACATTGAACTGCAGCCTGTTTTATAAACTCTTTCTGCACATCAGTTATATCATCATTTTCTTCATCACGAAGTCCTTCAACAGTTACGATGTCCTTGCCAACTGCCCACACAGTAAGATAAATGCAACTATCTATACATCTTCCATTAAGCAGAACTGAGCAGGCACCACATTCTCCTACTTCGCAGCCTTTTTTTATAGAAGTAAGACAAAGTTCATTTCTAAGAGTCTCATATAAAGACTCTCTCTCATCTATGGCAACCTCTCTATCTTTTCCATTCACATGGAGAGTTATAATCTTCTTAGACATAATATTCTATCTTACCTCCTGCTCTTCTTATTGAATTGACAAGCGACCTCTTGGCCATTTCTTTTATAAGTTGTTCACGGAACTCCTTGCTTGCTCTCCAGCTATCTCTTGGTTTCATCTCAGATAATGCAAGCTCTGCAAATCCATCAAGTAAATTTTTGTCATCAAGTTTTTTCCCTTTTACAAATTCTTCCGCCTTATATGCCCTACTTGGTGTTGGTGCTGCAACACCATATGCGATCTTCACATCTTCTATAGCATCTTTACTTGCATTGAGTTTTACAAGTACAGAACATCCAAGTGTTGCTATCTCAAGTGATTTTCTCTTACCATATTTAAAATAATATCCATAATAATTCTCATAATTCTCTTTTTTGATCTTGAAGCATTTGCATACTTCACATCTATCACGAACAGTTTTTCCTGGTCCTGTATAAAAATCTTTTATATTTACCACTCTTTCACCATTTGGTCCTTCAAGTACAATATCAGCCTGCAAGGCTACAAGAGTTGATGCAGAATCAGCAGATGTAGCGCCATTACAGATGTTTCCACCTATAGTCGCTGTCTCTCTTACTTGTGGACCTCCAACTGTATCAACTGCCTCACCAAGTGATGGAAGACACTCTTTAATTATTTCATTATAGGCTATATCGTGAAAAGAAGTGCCGGCGCCTATGATTATGCTGCCGTCGCTATCCTTCTTTACTCCTTTCAATTCAGCAATATTATGGATAGATACAAGCCCCATGCCTGCATCTTTTCCTTCGCGGACGCGAATTAAAACATCAGTGCCACCGCTTATCACTTCGGAATTCTCATTCTCGACTAACTTTTTGATGGCATCTTTTACATCTTTTGCTTCATATATAAAACTTACATCAAACATCTATGCTCCTTCCGGGCTCGCAGTGCTCGCCCCTACGATTAAATCAATCCTTGTGCTTTAAACTCATGCACGAGTCTTTGTGCTGTGAGAGGGAACTCATTAAAACCAATGCCAGTTGCATTTAAAACTGCATTACGAATTGCAACTGCTGGTGCAACTGTAGGAGGCTCACCAAGAGCCTTGTTGCCATAACCACCAGTAGGGTCTTTCATCTCAACGAATTCGACTTTAAAATCAGGTGAGTCCATAGCAGTTGGTATCTTATAATCAAGAAGATTATCATTATATGGCTTTCCAGTTTTTGGATCAAGCATCAACTCTTCACTTAATCCATACCCAAGACTCATTGACATACCGCCATGAACTTGAGCAGTAGCAAGAGCTGGATTAATAATCGTCCCTGAATCATGGACACTAATTATATCTTTAATATTGATAATACCAAGCGGCATATCAACTTCTATATCTACAAATGTGCAGCCAGATGCAAAAGTATTAGTAGTGATATCGGTAGTCTTTTCTGCTGTTATATGTTGATTGTGTTTAAATGAATAAAATCCAGTTAAAGCAACTTTTGAAAGCGGTACTAATTGCTCCTTAGTTTTAACATCTACTATATGATTGTCACATACATCAAGGTCTTCTACTTTCTTACCTTGAAGTTTCTCCTCATCTTCTATAGTAAGTGCATATTCACAAATCCTTTGTTTAAATAATTTTCCGCATTCCTTTATCGAATTTCCCGCTACATAAGTTTGACGAGAGCCATATGCACCTGTGTCAAATGGAGTTACATCAGTATCTTGATTAGACATGATGAAAATCTTATCAGGAGTTATACCAGTAGACTCTGCAGCAATCTGAGTGAATACAGTATCAGCACCTTGTCCTATCTCTGTAGCGCCAGTTTGAAGTTGCATAGAGCCGTCTTGATTAAGTATCATTCTTATAGAAGAAGTTTCAAGTGCTATAGGTGCTACTGCTGTCTGATATATAAAGCAGCACATTCCAACGCCTCTTCTTATAGGTCCAGTTTGATTTTTATACTCTTCTCTTTTCTTGTCCCAACCAATCTTTTTAGCACCAATTTCAAGGCACTTCTTTAATCCATATGTATAGAACTCGACTCCGCCTGCTTTAAGATTCTCATCACATAGGTTATCCATCCTAAACTTTAATGGATCAAAGCCACCTTTAAAACATATGTCATCAGTAAGTGTCTCTGCAAATGATACAGCTTGAGGTACACCATATGCACGCATTGCAGCTGATGTAGGAGCATTAGTCCAGACAGTATAAGCTTCAGAATTTACTCCCAAAGGATTCTTATATAGATTTTGGAAGATTCCAGCACACTTTGCAGTGATTGAATGACCGTGTGCTGCATACCCACCATTAGTACTATAGTTCACAAGTTCACGGCATAATAATTTACCATCCTTGGTCGCAAGCCCCCTGACATCACCATCCATAGGGTGACGAGTACGAGTTCCTACTATAGTTTCTTCTCTTGATATCTCTAATATTACTGGATGACCACCACACTTAACTGATAGCCAAGCATTAAGTGGCTCATAAAGTAGATCTTGTTTATTGCCAAATCCACCACCTATATATGGTTTTATAACACGAACTTTTCCCCATGGAATATTTAAAGCTTGTGCTATAATACGGCGACCAATATGTGGTATCTGAGTTGATGCAACGACTGTAACTTTTCCATTGGCATCTACATAAGCATAAGATACAGGAAGTTCTATATGGCTATGAGATATTCTTGGAGTCTTTACATTCTTTACAACTTCAATAAGATTATCTTCGCCATACTCTGCGATTGCTTTCTTTTTGGCTTCATCATAATTAAAATCAGGTGATGATTTAAAACTAGTATGAGCTATTACATTATCATCTCTCCAATTTGGATGAAGAAGTGGCGCATCCTTATCTTGAACCATTGAACGAGCATCAGTATGAACAGGGTATTCTTTATATTCAACTTTAATTAATTTAAGTGCTTTATCACATGCAACATTATCTTCTGCAACTACTGCAGCGATGTCATCGCCATATAGACGAACTCTTTTATTCAAAAGCTTCCTATCTGCTATATCTTGATGAGCAGGTTCAAGCCCCCAAGGATGTCCTGCTGTAGGGAACTCAACATCTGGCACATCAAAGCAGGTAAATACTCCTATGACACCAGGAATTTTCTTCGCTTCAGTCACATCCATACTCACAACTTCACCATTTGCGATAGTAGAATGTAAAACCTTTGCTACATAAGAGTCCCTTGGTGCCATATCTGCAGTATACAAAGCCTTACCAGTCACTTTTGCATATGCGTCTACTCTTAAATTACTTTTTCCAATGTAATCCATATTTTGCTCCTTATATTATTATTGCTGCCACACACCATTGGAGTCAACTTTATGTCCATCAGGTGTAGTGCCATTTTTAAGCATAGAGCCATCTGGTTCAAAATAATACCAACTATCCTGTATCTTCTTCCACCCAACAGCCATAACTCCTTCGTCGACTTGCTTATCTACACTAAAATAATATGTTCTGCCATCCATGGTTTTAACATATCCTGTGTACATGAATCCATCGCCATCAAAGTAATATGTTTTATTGCCCATGAGATAGAAGCCATCATATATATCTATTTCTTGACCTGACATATTATTGCCATGCAGTCTCCATTTATTATTAATTACATCATATTGCCAAGAACTGTTACTTTGACTTACTGTCTCTTTAATCGTTTTTGTTGCTCTAATTGATAAAGCATTTATAGAAGGTCCTTCAGCCATTGTTAAAGTGCTACTTACAAGACTTGCTCCGCCAATTCCGCCGCCGCCACCGCCTCCGCCTCCGCCACCACCACCGCCTCCGCTTGGCACAACTCGACCTCCACCACCATTATATTTCCATATAGCATATAAATCATAGTATGTGTTGGCATCAGACTCTGAAACTACTCTATAAACTACTCCGCCTGACACTGGATAATTTCCTGATGCAGATGGATCAAATGTATTGGCATTTATGTTACTATTTTCACTCCAACCTACAAAAGTATAATTAGACCTTGTAAATGTATTATTAGGTAGTGCAAAATCAACTTCTGACTGAGCTTTATATTCTTTAGCACTTCCTGCACCGCCATTGCTATTAAGTCTAATTTTATATGGCACTCTACCCCAGACTGCATAAAGTGTAATCGGATCTCCATCTTCAGCTTCGGCAATAGTTATCTGCATAGAACCACCTAGTTCATAATCAGCAACTATTACAGTTGATGATGTAGACCAACCATTTAAATATAATCCAGTTTTCGTTAGATTATTTTCATTGGTTCTAAGTGTAGTTGCAGTTCCAGAATATCCAGTGTGTCCTGGAGGAACAGTTCCTCCGTCATTCCCATTTCCATTATATACAACTTGATATGTAAGCCTTATCCACACTGCATATATAGTCCTTGTAGGTTCTGCAGATCCAGGATCATATTCGTCTTCTGGTATAATATGACTTATATCCCCGCCTGGTAGATAGGATGAGGTTACTGAAGTGCTATTAGCTGACCAGCCAAGGAACTTATAATCTGTCCTAGTAGGTCTTGATGTTGAAAGCTGAATAGTCTCTCCTGATTCTATATTCTCACGGGCATCAGGAACTACGCCACCATCACCACCATTTCCATCATAAATTAATGTATATGTTATCTTTTTCCATACAGCATATATTTTTCTTACAGGTTCTGCAGATCCAGTATCATATTCACTTTCGCCAATTGTAAAACTTATATTACCGCTAGGCTGATACGAAGCTACCGATGCTGTACTGCTAGTTGCCCATCCAATGAACTTGTAATTGGTTTTAAGTGGAACTGATGGTGATAACTGTATAGTAGCGCCTGATTCCACACCTACCATATCACTAGGAATAGTTCCGCCATCATGACCATTTCCTTCATAATGAAGTGTATAAGTTATCCTTTTCCATACAGCATAAAGTGTCACCCTCATATACTTGTGAGCCTCATCGATTGTTTTAACAACCGAATCAGTTGCTCGATAATTTCCAGATACAGATGGGTCAAATGTAGTGGGATCTATACTAGCATCTTCACTCCAGCCTATGAATTTATAATTCTCTCTAGTAAATGTATTAGTAGGGATACTTTTTGGCTGATCAGATTTTGCAGGTATGTCTACCTCAGCACCTACCCCACCATTATTATCTAAAACTATAACATATGGTACCTTATCGCTCCACATTGCATATAGATCAATAGTCATACCATCATCTGCCGCATCTATAATCTTATTCATGGTTCCACCGAGTGTATATTCAGCTCCTGTACCATATTCATTTTCATTCCAACCTACGAGATAATATCCCGTCGATGTTAGCGAGCCTTGATCTCCACCGGTATTATCTGCGAGAGTTAAATTAATCGTCGAATAACCCGTCATCTCGGATGGAGTAGAGCCAGTCGCTATAACTCCGCCACCTTCATTTTTATTGTATCTAACTTTATATTTATTTACCTTCCACACTGCATATAGATTATACTCTTCGCCTTGTGTTGCATTATGTGAAAAAGTTGTATCAGAATCTACCCAAGTTGCAGTAGTAGCAGAACTATTTGTTGCCCAGCCTACAAATCTATAACCAGTTTTCGTATAAGCATTGGCATCAAGAGTTATCGTGAGTCCTGTCAATATGTCCATTCTATCTGCCATCGTGCCACTTCCGCCATTGGCATTATACTTTATACTATAATATACTTTAGGTTCATCA
This sequence comes from Lachnospiraceae bacterium UBA3866, assembly GCA_002392345.1. GTDB lineage: Bacteria > Bacillota > Clostridia > Lachnospirales > Lachnospiraceae > UBA3633. The sequence continues at coordinate 21,067 of DGGU01000042.1, read as the reverse complement.
ACTACGACATGTAGTCCATCATCTGATAGACCTGATTCAAGGTCTAATGCAGTTGTGGGGTCAGATGAATTATAAGTATCTGCAACGAAACATTTTCTATTAGTATTGTTGTTGATTATATGCCCTTTGTGATTACTTGCAGTTGAAAATGCAACGCCGTCAATATACATATTTGTATCAAATGTAGCCCCATTCGCCATCATAAAAATTGGAGTTGCATTATCTGCTATAGTACTATATAAACTATATATATGTTGTCCATTTATATCAGTTTGCTCGATTATACCTTCTTGGTCACTATATGGTTTATTGCCACTTATAATTATATAGGAATTACTACCAAGCCTTATCTGTTTATCTCGAGTGTTAATTATAGATAATACAGAAGCCTGAGTATTGCAATTTACATACTTATTATTTTTAATTATTAAGTTACCATATATTTCAAATACATTGCCATCAAAATCATTTAAATCAATAATCGATTCATCCATTTCATGTCTAAAAATCTTACAATTAATAATTGATAAGGTCGCAGGCTTATTAACTAAAGTAAACGCATCGCCCAATTTCACATGCTTTGGGAATATATATCCTAAAGTAGTATCAGCAAATCCGATGTCATCAAATGCAGTAGTGCCACCTATCATATATAACGACCATTTATCAGCGTCATCATAGATAGGCACACTAGGTGTACCACGTAAGTTTATATTCCTTAACATATTGTCATCAATAAAATGTACATTTCCAACTGTCGCAACGCCCACCGAAGAAAAGAGAGAGCGATCAGGAGTGTTGATACTATCAAATGTATTGTCAATGAATTTTATTGTTGCATTGCCACCATTTCTAAATATGCTTCTATATACAGTTACATCATCAATATTGACATCGTTGAAATATACAACACTGCTACTTGCATGTACTATATCATTGACATGTACACCATCTGTAAGTTCTCCACTTAGTGTTACATCTGACAAAAATACACTATCAACATCATCAGTTGTAAGTCTAACGAAACTATGCGATGCTATAAAAGATATATTTTTATTTTGACCATAAACTTCTGCATCGCCTTCTATAACATAACTCTTCGCTACAATATTAGAAGTTACGCCACAATTACATATATAGATATTGGATAAAGAGACATCGGTATTTAAAGTATGCCCATTCAAACATAGATAAATTGTTCTTGTAAGTTCACTTGTAATCGTTATATCTGAATTGAGATATAAGTACGCACTCTTTGTCGTATCATTCAAGTCTGCCGCATCTACTAATGGTGCATAATTCACAGCACTCGTATGATTATTTCCTTCTATATAATGAGTACAGTCACCAGTCACACCACAGATCTTATGCATATGATTTATTACCCACACAGCATAGATAGTTTTTGTAGTATCTGCCGCATCGGTCCAATATATAAAATCCGTCGCCTTATCATGCCAATGATCCACAGTTTCCCAAAGATCAGGTGTAGCGTGGGCACTATCCTCACACCAGCCTACAAATATATATCCTTCTTTGGTATATGAATTAGTAGCGAGCGAGATATAATCGCCAACTGGCATATTATCTAATGCAGGCATAGAGCCTTCTCCGCCATTTGGGTCAAATGCTAGCCTATATTTTAAAGTGCTTTGTACTTTTTCATATAAGGTAATATCTTCAGTTACTCTGTCTATATCAAAATCCCACTTTGTTGTATCGTCAGTTAGATCGGTATACCAGCCTAGAAATGTCTCATAAGCTCCTACACTTGGCGTGGCAACTTTAGGAATTTTACAATTTTCATTAATAGTCATGCTTTTAGGCATAGAACTATCAGTCGCCTTATATCTATTTCTAAATTCAACTTTATATGTCGTTACTTCCTTAAGTTTTACAGTTTCTCCATCAAGTATGACTCCAAAGTTTCTATCATCATCTGGCCAATCATAAGCAGTGAATACATCTTGGCAAGTCCTTCCTCCTGAAACTAAAGACCAACTAGATATTACATTGCCGGTGCGGTATTCAGATGAGGTAGCAACATATCTCATGGCCACACCTTCAATATATGTTTCTATATTAATCGTCCTGCCACTGGCAACATTTAAAATGCTTGAATTCGTCGCCACAGGAACTTCTGAAAATATACCTGCAACATTACTATCACTGGTACCATCCTCATTATCAGCTATATATAATTTACCATCACCAATATTAAAATAACCTGGAAGTGAAGTCTCACTTGACTTTAAATCTATAATCCTTCCATAATCACCATTATTCTTGCAACCAGCAATAATGAGATTTCCATTTATCTCATCATTGTTATCAAGATATAATAAAAATCTATCCTGATCTTCAAATGTATCATTAGTTAAATCAATACCATTTAATTCAAGTGTTGCAGATTCACTTACAGTTAACTTGCCACCACCATTATTATCTATAAAATTTTTGGCATAATCGCCAATCAACTCTATATTGCTAAATGTAGTATTTCCATCAAGAACATTTATATCAAATCCATTAACTCCAAGTATGCCAGCATCAGTTGGTAATGGTCCAACTTTCTGTGTATTAAACAAACTAAGATTTTCTAAAACTAAATTTTTAAAAACATTGTTGCCTTTAAAATTGATAGTATTTCCAGCATAACTAGATTGATAAGGTGCATGGAAGAAGCCTCTAACTTGCGATGCAGTAGCATAAGAAACTACATTGCCTCCATAATCAAAAGTAGAATCTATGATATTGAAAACTCCATTCGTTGAACCTGCTGTATAAAAATTGGAAGTTTTGGTGCAATTTAACATAGTTACTTTTTCAAGTGTAATCTTGCAGCTATCACTACTACCAATTACAAAATCCTCTTCTTCTTCCGATCCAGTTCGTTCAAAATTAACACCATAAAAATATACGTTTTGATTACTATTGCTTGGAATAATATCTACTATATGCTTACCATAACTATATGTTATGTTTCCATATATTTGAGTACTTGTTGTAATGCTATAATCCGCATCATCAATTTCTGCATAATCCTTACAATTACATATATATACATGAGAAGTTGGTTGGTAGATGTCTTCCGCATATGTCAATTTATGTCCATTTAGACAAATGTATGTGTCCCTAGTTACTGCTCTAATAGCAAGTTGCATATCTTCTGTTAGATAAAAATATGGTCCCATGGAATCATCTAATACATCTGATGGGGTTGACAGAGCTTGCCAAGTATCTATGACATCTATGTGTTCAGGAACTATATCTGTTGTATGCATACATGATCCAGTTGCACCACAGATCTTATGACTGTGTATCCCAGCGCCAAATAATTCTTCGTTGGCTATTCGGGTTTGCCTAACTGACGCAGCAATCTCAGTCTCTTCAAAGCCAACTTCGTCAGCATCACTTTCTGTTGATAATATAGTACCAATTGAATCTTCTTCTGACTCTTCTTCTGACTCTTCTTCTGATTCTTCTTCTAACGTTTCTTCTAATTCTTCTTCATCGTGCAAAATACTACTACTACCGACAATAGTTTCTTCTTCATATATAATCTCAGCTTCCTCAGATTCATATACAGCATAATTATCTACTTTATTGCCTTCAGTTTCTTTATAATCATCAATAAAATTATTCTCTTCTGCAAAAACCATAATTGCATTCGAAGAGAGGATCATCGCAATGATTAAAATCCACGCAATATGTTTTTTTATTTTAGTCGCTACTAGCTTCACCTAATCATTTAATGTATTATTAACATCATTTACAACTTTTTGCATATTAGCCTTATGTACTGTAACTGCATTGCTAACTTTATATACACCAACTAAGATAGATATTCCTGTGAACATCATAGTGAATGCAACCCAGAATGTCATGGTTCCAAATGCAAGTCCTGGGAAGGCGATCATAACTACAGCATCTATGATTAATAATATAGAAAAAATCATAGTTAGAAGCCAACCATCTACACCTGCTCTCTTCATAGCTACAGAATATTCACACATCTCTATAGCAGCAAAAAATACATACATGCTGAACATTATAGAAAGCGCAAGTATAGATATGGTTTCTTCTTTAAACATCACTATACCCATTATAATATCTAAAATTCCAATTAAGAAACCATTGCGGTTGAGAAGCATTTCAAGATTCTTATATTGGAAATGTCCAACGATATTGATTATGCCTGATACCACAAATAAAGCTGCAATAGCTTTAACTGCAGCATATGATGATGTTATAGGATATATACAAAACAAAATTCCTACAACAATCATAAGGACACCTACTATTGATGTCATAATTTTCATCTTTTTTAATTCTTTCATAACTAATGTTCTCCTTTATTTTTAGTTTTATGCGTGTACTCTTACTTTGCCATCTTTTTCAAGTGCTTTAAGTGTTGCTATAGGATCTTTAAACTTAGCAAGGAATATCATAGCTGCTATTACATATGGTTTAAAACTTGCTTCCTTATAAAGTGGATCTCTATATCTATCAAAAACTGATGCATCAACTTCTCCTGTCTCACAAGATACTCCAGTTATGTCTGCAGGTAGACAGTGAAGATAGAGGGCTTTACCACCTTTAGTAAGTTTCATCATCTCTTCTGTGCAAGCCCAGTCTTTATGATTTGCATTTTGTGCAAGAAGTTCTTTCTCAAGTGCTTTTATACCATCCATATCGCCTTTGCCATAGAGATCAGTTCTCTTCTCCATTGCTTTAAATGGTGCCCATGATTTTGGATATACTATATCAGCATCTTTGAATGCTTCTTTCATATCATTTGTCTTAGTGAACTTGCCACCTGTAGCAGCTGCATTTTTCTTTGCAACTTCTTCAACCTCTGGCATAACTTCATAGCCTTCTGGATGAGCGAGCATCACATCCATACCAAGACGAGTGAAAAGTCCAATTACACCTTGTGGAACTGAGAGAGGCTTTCCATATGATGGGCTATAAGCCCAAGTCATAGCAATCTTTTTGCCTTTAAGATTCTCGATGCCGCCAAACTCATGGATAACATGAAGTGCATCTGCCATCACTTGCGTTGGGTGATCTATATCACACTGAAGATTTACAAGAGTAGGCTTCTGCTCAAGAACTCCCGCCTTATAGCCTTCAGTAACTGCATCAACTACAGCTTTTTGATATGTGTGGCCTTTACCAATATACATGTCATCTCTTATACCAATTACATCGGCCATAAATGAAATCATATTGGCTGTCTCACGAACAGTCTCACCGTGAGCAATCTGTGATTTACCTTCGTCGAGGTCTTGAACTTCAAGTCCAAGAAGATTGCAAGCTGATGCAAATGAAAATCTTGTCCTTGTTGAATTATCACGGAATAGTGATATACCAAGTCCTGAGTCAAATACTTTAGTAGAGATATTTCTCTCACGGAGTGCACGAAGTGCATCTGCAACTTCCCATACTGCCTTTATCTCATCATCAGTCTTGTCCCAAGTTAGGAAAAAATCTCCCTCGTACATATTTTTGAAATTTAGTTTACTTAATTTTTCTATTGCCTTACTGAAATCCATAAATTTATCTCCTTTTCCGGGTTCGCATAGCTCGCCCATACGTTTATTTCTTTACATTTTCAGCATGAGTAGTTGGAAGAGCCGCATACATAGCAGCACATGTTACAAGGTCCTTCTTCCAAGTTATCTCATTAGGTGCATGAGCCTGACTTTCAGCACCTGGTCCAAATCCTATACAGTCTACACCATTTCTTCCTTTGATAGTTACACCATTAGTTGAGAATGTCCACTTATCAAGTAGTGGCCTCTTCTCTCTCATCTCTAGTGTATCACTCTCGCCCATTCTCTTATCAGTATTGAAAAGACTCTTATATGTCTCAACCATAGATTTGCAAAGTGGATCTTCAGGAGTAAGCCACCAAGTTGGGAAATAACATTCTATAGGATATACAAGTCCTGTATAAGATGCTGAATCATAATTGTACATAGAGACTTTCACATCCTTTTCATATTTCTTGCAAGCAGGCAAGTTTCTTATCTCTTGAAGACATGATTCAAATGTCTCGCCTGCAGTCATTCTTCTATCAAGTGACACCCAGCATCCATCAGCAACAGCACAGCGGCTTGGTGATGTATAGCCAATCTGCGATACAGTTACTGTACCACGACCTAAGAAATTAGCTGCTTCGGCTTCTTTATTGAACTTAGGATCAAGCATCTTAACTAGTCCTTTGATCTCTCCATTAGCATCATTATCATTAAGTGCTCTAACTTCTTCTAATATATCTGCCATCTTATATATAGCATTATCACCTCTTTCTGGTGCAGATCCATGGCATGAGATACCTTTCACATCTACTCTTATCTCCATACGGCCGCGATGGCCTCTATAGATACCACCATCAGTAGGCTCAGTTGAAACTACAAACTCAGGAACTATCCTATCCTCTTTTATGATGTACTGCCAGCAAAGTCCATCACAATCTTCTTCCTGAACTGTGCCTACAACCATAATCTTTACATCATCTGGTATAAGATTCATCTCTTTCATGATTTTGGCGCCATATACAGATGAAACTATGCCACCAAGTTGGTCAGATACTCCACGACCTCCAATTTTCGTATCATCTTCAAAGCCTTCATATGGATCAAAGTTCCAGTTGTCACGATTTCCGATACCAACTGTATCAATATGTGCATCAAATGCAAATATTCTTTTGCCCTTTCCCATGAAACCATAGACATTGCCCATATTATCGATGTGGACTTCATCAAAGCCTACCTTTGTCATCTCAGCTTCGATTACTTTTACATGGTCTTTTTCGCCACATGACTCGCCTGGATATTTCACTATGTTTCTTAAGAAGGCAACCATATCCTTTTGATAATTCTTAGCTTTTTCTTTAATCTCCGTTAATTGTTCATTCGTTAACTTACTCATAATACTCAACTCCTATATTTAACTATTTATCATCAACTTCAAACATGTCTTTCCCTACACCACAAATTGGGCACTTCCAATCATCAGGCAAGTCTGCAAATTTTACCCCTTCAACTTTTTCATCGTACTTGTGCCCACATATTTTACACTTATAAACCATATTTATACCTCACTTTTTTTATAATTACTTTTATTATTTGTTTTAATAATTCACCCTGCCATCATCTTTCTTTACCGCCCCACACAATATTTACATAACGCTCTGGATCTGTATTGCCTTCAGTAGAGAAAAGAAGCACTTTAGAATTAGAATCAAGCTGCAATTCTTTTTTAAGTGTAGCATACTTAGGATCCATCATAATTGATACGAGCGCACCAAATGGCACTGCTCCAGACTCACCTGATGTGATAGGATGATCTCCTTTAATTGGTGCTGCGAGCATCCTCATGCCAAGACGAGTTACATTATCTTCTGCTGATATAAAACAAGTTGCATGATTTCTCAATATGTCCCAACTTGTGATATTTGGCTCACCACAGCAAAGTCCTGCCATGATGCTATCCATATCTCCACCAACTTTAGCTATCTCACCTGTATTTTTAGTCGCTCCTTTATAAAGACAATCTGCAACTGAAGTCTCTACCACTATAAACTTAGGAGGATTATCTTTATATTTATTTGCAAAATATCCTACAACACCCCCTGCAAGTGATCCAACACCTGCCTGAACGAATACATGAGTAGGGCGCTCTCCATATTGATCACTTGCTTCTGCTGCCATAGTGCCATAGCCTTGCATAATCCATGCTGGGATCTTCTCATATCCCTCCCAAGCTGTATCTTGAATTACAACTGAATGCGGAATCTTAGCAGACTCTTCTGCTGCCTTCCTAACGCAGTCATCATAATTAAACTCTTCTATAGTTGCTGTTGCATTTTCATCTCTTATAGCCTTAAGTCTAAGTTCAGTAGAACCCTTTGGCATATAGATAACACATTTCTGTCCGAGTTTATTGGCTGCCCAAGCTACACCCTTACCATGATTGCCATCTGTCGCTGAGAAAAATGTAACTACATTTCCTAAATCGTTTTTAAGCTCATCACTTGTAAGATAATCATAGTTGATCTCTGATATATCTTTCCCTACTTCTTCAGCTATATGTCTTCCTATAGCATAAGAGCCACCAAGCACCTTAAATGCATTGAGACCAAACCTATATGACTCGTCCTTAACACATACTTTATTAAGCCCGAGAAGTTTTGTCATCTCTTTTAAATCTACAAGTGGAGTCACCTCATATTGAGGGAAACTCTTATGAAATGTCTTAGCCCTCTCAACCTCATCCAAACTCATAATAGGAAGATTCTTATCTTCTGACTTTGGCATAGTATTCATTTTCCATTTAAAATCTGAACTATACATCATTACTCCTTTTTATCATACAAAAAAAGCCATGATATCACAAAACATCATATGGCTTTTCCAATACAAATATTCATACATGCCCTCCACATATATTATCTTTCTATATTATAGTATACCACCATTTCAAAGTCAATCTAAGAAATGCTTTGAAAAATATGTTAATTATACTATTTTATATTTGTAAAACATGGTATAATTTAAAGCAAAAAATAATACTTATAATTCTAGGTAAGAGTTAAAAGGAGTATTATGGTAAAAAGAAATATTCTGCTGACATCTATATATGATACAACAAGTAGAGAAACTAATGAATACTATTTCTTTGATAGAGGAAATAAGATTTTATATTGTGATGGCTTGATAAAGGCAGAAGCAGGCGCTAAATACATCTTATCGCAGATTGATATTGACGAAATTATCGTTATAGGAAATATGAGTGCTTGCAATAAAAACGAATTGGAAACAAAAACAAAACTCAACGATTTCCAAAGTATTAACAAATCTAAAATCCATCTTTTATCAGAATATGGTTTTTTCTGCTATAGAGTTGCAGAATTTTTAGAAGAACTCAATTTTGAAAGATTAGATTTAAACGACAAGATTGATCCTGCTCGTTCTAACGAATTACTAGATATGTATAAATCTTTTTTCAATAGAATTCAAAAAGAGCATGATAGTATAAGACTTGATAGAATGTTCCATTATATTTCACAAAACGAGGATATTCTAAAATCTTACAATGAAACTTTTAAAGACCTGACACCTATCGAAAAGTCTTGGCTTAAAGATATGATTTTCACACAATTATCAGATAACTACAAATTTAACTCTATTGAGAACAATACTGACATTACATCTACTTTCATACCGATATCTAATTCCGATACAAGGTACTCTTCTTTGCAAAATGTTAAAGGGATAATTAATGCATTTAATTTTAAGCCTAATGAGGAAACTTGTATCTATATGGATATAGGAGGACTTGCAAAATCTGATAGTTATACTTTACTTTCTTTGCTAACTATGTTGGGCAATGAACCAAATAGCAGCATCAAAGTTAAAGAAATCATAACTATCCAAAATACAAAAGATAGATTTATTAGAAAAATCGATAATAGTTCATTAGACCAATATGAAATATCAAAACTTGTATCTGGCATTAACGCTTTTATAAAGTATGGCAAAATTGATATGATAGAAGAATATTGGAAGTCAAAAAATATTCACAATACTCACATAGAAAATCTACTTTATGCTATGAAATATGTTGATGACGGAATATCACTTTGCAGTATAAAAGACCTTGAATATGGTATTTCCTTATTAAAAAAAGTTTTTAATGATACTATTACAGATGATTTACCAGAGTTAGAGAGTAATATCTTTTTGGCTCTTGAAAAAGGAATTAGTCTTGACTATGGTGCTTTACTTGAAAGTGATAAAGTGGATACGCTTGAACTAATTAAATGGTCATATCGAAAAGGACTATATCAGCAAGTATTTACTATCATAGAATCAAAAGTCCCTGAGGAATTTGTCAATCGCGGAATACTTTATTATGCAAAAGATGAAGATTCAAAAAACAAGTTCCTCAAATCAATCAATGAGTGGTTTTGGTTTGCTCTTCCAAAAGATAGATATCAATTTAATGATTTGTCTCATTATTTTATTAAATATTATGGCATTTGTATGATATATGAAAATAGAAAGAATAAATCTTTGTCAAGGGAAGATGCATATGCTGATTTTAAATTAGATAGACTGACTGGCGGCGATGACTATGCAACTCAATCATTTTCAAGGCTAGAACATAGAAAAGATCTGTTAAAATATCTATTATCAAATTATCTTAAAGTAAGCTCTGTCAGAAATCAGATAAGTCATGCCATCTCTTCAGATAATTTCTATATAAATGAGATTGATACCAAGCTCAAAAATCAAAACATAGAGATGTTTAAGAAAACAATCGAATCATTCATCTATAGTTATGAAAAAGTAGTAAATGAGCTAAACAAACTAGATGACGAATATCATGTCGTAAAAATTACAAACGAAGAATTAAAAGCTTATACTTTCGCTCATAAAAATGAGGGTCTAAAAGCGGTAGGTATTAACGGTCATCTATTCAAATTCAGAGCTGACCCTTATCTCAATCTGATAAATGACAACCAGAAAACTTTCGTTATAGATAACGGAACTCTTCCTTCTGCTTCTATAGTTACAGAGGAAAATGGTGAGTTTAAAGAAATATCATTTAGAATTAAATATGAAAAATAAATGACATTAAAAAAAGAGAAGTGTTAATACTTCTCTTTAATAAATTCTATTTTCAATCATATCATTTGGCAGTGTCAACTATATCATGTTAGAGCAACTACTTAACCCAGACGCCATCAGGTCCTACAACAAGACCATCTGGTGTTGTGGCATTTACAAGCATCGATCCTTCTTTAGTAAAATAATACCATTTATCTTGCACTAGATACCAACCAAAGGCCATTGCTCCTTCTCTTGCATTCTTTATAGTTTCTAAGAAATACCATTTGTTATCAGGATTTGTTCTTATCCAACCAGTAAGCATCTTGCCATCTTTATCAAAATAATATGTATCTGTTATACTGCCATTTTTATCTTTGTCAACAAGGTAGAAGCCGTCGATTGCAGGAACAGTTTGTCCTTTTACAGTAATATTCATTTTAAATGCATTTACTATAGGATCATATACCCATGCAGTATCTTTAGAATTAACATTTGCTTTTATAAACTTTTTCTGGTTTATGTATGTTATAGAGATAACTGCATTTAACATTGCAGTATTCACTACACCACCGCCTCCGCCACCACCAACACCGCCACCGCCACCACCAGGTGGATAATATGGTGATGGAACTTTACTATAGACTGCTATCACTTCTACATCAACATCTATATTCGCTGGTATACTTGTGGCTGGTTCTGTATCAGTAGATCCTACTCTAAGTATCCAGTGATCAAATCTATAACCACTCGGAGGTGTTACTTTATTTTGTGATGGTAATGTACACCCAACTCCAGAGATATAGGTGCTTTCAACTTCTGGAGCAAGTGATCCTGCTCCCATAGTCCATGTTATATTAGGTCTATCTCCATATATTGCAACTAAATTTATATCAGTAGTTTCTGATGCTGCTATTTCTGAGATTGTAGCAGTCGTTCCACTTTTTGCAAATCCTTTAAACTCTTGATCTGCTGGAGGTGTTATATATCTTGCAAGGTCAAATTTAGTTGGTAAAGATTTAGCAATACCTGGAGTATAACTTACTGGCAAAAGCGACCAATCTGTAAAAGTACCTGCACCAAAATCATAATTTATTACTTTATCAGTTGCACTATCTCCAAAAAGAGGTCTAAGTATTATATCGCCTTCCTGGTCATCCGGTATAATTGCATTTACAATTGATTTAGTCGCAGTATTAATTGATAAACCGATGAAGTGTTTTCCTGTTGGTGGTGTAAAGTTATCTGCTGTAGGAAGTAACTGACCTCCAAAGTATGTATTCATAGATGACCACAATGCACTACCATTTGCTAAACTTCCACCATTCAAATCCCAACTTACAGCATTGTCAGAAGTTTTATAAAGAGGAGATGAAAGATTAATATAAATAGCTGGACGGGCACCAATAGTTTGAGAGTTGACGCTGGCACCATCAGTAACTATAAGCCCCGATGCTCGCACATGTACAGCATAACCCGAACCAGCATTGCCAGGTGAACGGAGCCACCAAGGGGAATGGTCAGAATCTACCTCAAGAGTTGGACCTCCATTAACTTTAGTTTTAGCATACTCTGTACCATATGCTCTACGAGAACTTGCAGGTGTGAATAAATTTTGTGCATCAGTTGTTGTTAATAAAAATGCTTTATCATTTGTGTCAGCACTATCAGTAGTTGTTATAGTTTTTTCAAGAACTATTCCATTAGTGTTATCTAATTGATTTGTTGTAAACGCTTTGCCTATAAATCCATTTGCACTTGTATCATTGAGCCATGTATGTATGCCACTTCCTGCCCAAGTAATACTTCCACCAGCAGCATGATATGATACATTGTCTAAAATCTTATCAGCAACATAAAGAGCTTCTGTATCAGTATACGATAGTCTTCTCCACTTAATTGGCTCTACTATATCATATGTAGATCCATCACTTTGCCAAGTGACACTTTGTGGATAGGTTCCAAGCCAAATTGTGTCTGGTGCCGCAGTACCAAAAAGTGGAGCATCGCCAAAAAGAGGCATGGCATCATAAAGTTTTATCTCTGATTCACTTGATTTATCTATATCTAATATAATCTCACTTTCAGTCGCCAAAAGCTTATCACTTTTTTCTTCAATATCATCACTTATATCTGAAGAACTTGCAATATCATTTGCATTTTCAAGATTACTCTCGTCTGTAACTGATGCTTCTTCTTCATAAGATTTTACAGTAGTTGTTTCATCGTCTTCTATCTCTTCTTCATGCTCGCCACTATCGCCCTCTTCGTTTGCAATGTGAGAAGGGCTCGCATGAAAAATCTCTGTAGAGTTTTTCGTTGTTGTATTCACATGTCATCAATAGACTCTGCAAATATTGCCAGGCCCTTACTCGTAAAAATCATAGTCACTATAAGTATTACTGCTGTAAGCTTTTTTAGACTGAATTTAGACATCTTGATTTTCCCTCCTAAAATTATATCTATCTAATTCGATAACTTTCTTATAGTATTTTAACAAAAACCCCATCTTTATACAAGAAATCCAGCATCGAAAACCCACAAAATAAGCGAAAATTCATTAAATCTTAATAAAAAATGATAGGCATATGGCCTATCATTTCTTATAAAAACGAATTAGCATTATACAATTATTAATTCATCATTCTTTACATCGAGAGTCAACTCGTCACCTTCTTTCGCAGTGCCATCAATCACAGCCTTAGCAATGATATTTTCAACTGAGTTCTGGATGAATCTCTTAAGTGGTCTTGCTCCAAAGCTTTCATCGTAACCATTTTCTATGACATATTTCTTAGCCTTATCTGTAAGTTTAACTTTAATTTGTTGATTTGCAAGTCTCTTATTGAGCTCATCCATTATGAGATCTACTATCTTGTCAATATTATCCTTAGAAAGTGGCCTAAACATTATAATCTCATCAATACGATTTAAAAACTCTGGTCTAAAATGATCTTTCAACTCATCCATAACTTTTGACTCGACAAGCGACATCTCACCATTTTTGTTCTTGCCACCGATCTTAAGATTTAGATCTGTGTCAGCATCAATTTTAGTTTTTGCTTCACCGCCAGTTACAAAACCTATAGGGCTATCTGCACCTTCAAGTAGAAGCTGCGAACCGATATTTGATGTCATAATTATAATAGTGTTCTTAAAATCAACAGTTACACCCTTAGAGTCAGTGATACGGCCGTCATCAAGTACTTGGAGTAAGATATTGTATACATCTGGATGAGCCTTCTCTATCTCATCAAAGAGTATTACTGAATATGGTTTCCTACGAACTTTCTCAGTAAGCTGTCCGCCTTCATCATATCCTACATAACCAGGAGGTGAGCCTATGAGTTTTGATACTGCATGCTTCTCCATGTATTCAGACATGTCAATTCTTATAACCATATTCTCATCGTCAAATAAATTATAGGCGAGTGATTTTGCAAGTTCTGTCTTTCCTACGCCCGTAGGTCCAAGAAATAAGAATGAACCTATAGGTTTCTTAGGGTCTTTGATACCTGCCTTACTTCTTATGATACTACTAGCAACTTTCTCTATAGCATTGTCTTGGCCTATAACTCTTTTCTTTAGAGAATCAGCAAGATGCAATGTCTTCTCTCTCTCAGTGCTTGTAAGCTTAGATACAGGTATGCCGGTCCATTTACTTATAACCTTGGCAATCTCTTCCTCTGTAACTTTATTATGCACAAGGGTCAATTCCTGTTCTTTGACTTTATTTTCCTTATCTTCTATCTGTTTTAAAAGTTCTGGTTTATCCTGGTATTTTAGTTTTGAAGCAAGCTCAAGGTTAGCATCATTTTCAGCCTTCTCTATCTGCTTATTTAGCTCTTCAAGTTTCTCATTTAATACTTTGACTGAGTCGACAACTTCCTTTTCATTATTCCATTTACTAGCTTTACCGTTGTACTCATCCTTTAATTCTGCTATCTCTTTTTCTATGTTACTAAGTCTTTCTTTAGAAAGCTTATCTTCTTCCTTCTTGAGCGCAAGTTCCTCGATTTCAAGTTGCATAATCTTTCTCCTCATAGCATCAAGGTCCTGTGGCATAGAGTCAAGTTCAGTCTTAATCATAGCACAGGCTTCATCGACGAGATCTATAGCCTTATCAGGTAAGAACCTATCGCTTATATATCTATGCGACATCTCAGCTGCTGCTACAAGAGCGCCGTCTGTAATCTTAACACCATGAAAAGTCTCATATCTATCTTTGATACCACGAAGTATAGATATAGTGTCTTCTACCGATGGTTCATTAATCTGTATAGGTTGGAAACGTCTCGCAAGAGCTTTATCTTTCTCGATATATTTTCTATACTCATCAAGTGTGGTTGCGCCTATACAATGCAATTCTCCTCTTGCAAGCATAGGTTTTAAGATGTTGCCCGCGTCAATTGCTCCTTCACTTCCGCCAGCTCCTACTATGGTATGTAACTCATCTATAAAAAGTATAATCTGTCCATCTGATTTCTTAACTTCTGCTAGAACTGATTTAAGTCTCTCTTCAAACTCACCTCTATACTTTGCTCCAGCTACAAGTGCTGCCATATCAAGTGCAAATAATTTCTTGTTCTTAAGCTGAGTTGGTACATCACCTCTTACAATCCTTTCAGCTAGACCTTCTACCACTGCAGTTTTACCTACGCCGGGTTCACCTATAAGAACTGGGTTGTTCTTGGTCTTTCTTGAAAGTATCATCACTGCATTTCTTATCTCAGAATCTCTACCAATAACTGGCTCAAGTTTTCTATCTTTAGCTCTCTCAACAAGATCATAGCCATATTTATTAAGCACATCATAAGTAGCTTCAGGGTTATCCGATGTTACATTTTGATTTCCTCGGACTTCTGATAATGCTTTTAAGAAACCTTCTTTAGTAATATTATAATTTCTAAATAAATTTTTTATGGTACTATCAGGATAATTTAGTAAATTAATAAATAGATGTTCTACTGATACATACTCATCTTTCATGCCCTTAGCCACATCTTCTGCATTGATCATAACCTGATTCAACTCATTTGAATAGTGGTATTGTACATCTCCAGTTGCCTTAGGTAATTTTGAAACTTCATCATCTATTTCGTTAGAAAGCTTTGCTATATTAACTCCCATTTTATCAAGCAGATTTTTAATAAGACTATCATCAACGCTAAGTAGAGCTTTTAAAAGGTGTATCTCCTTAAACTCTGAGTTGCCATTATTCATGGCAAGTTTTTCCATGTTTTGTATTGCTTCTACAGATTTCTTTGTGAATCTATCTATTTGCATAAGATCCTCCTTTCGAGTGTCTAAAAAACTTTAAAAGCTTCGCTCCTACAAAGATACTAATATTATAACACAAGTTGTTAGCACTGTCAAGTAGTGAGTGCTAATTATACTGTCCTATGCCCTTATATTTATGATAAATTTGTCCTTGCGAATTTTCGCTCATTTTTGTAAAATGTAATGATTGTTGATTTTATAATATATCAGAGGAAATATGTCATTAACTAAAGATTATGAAAGAAAAATAGTCCATGATCCAGTGGACCATAAGCTTGGCACAATGCCGATATTTGAACTGCTACTAAAGATGTCAATCCCTATGATGATATCTATGTTTATGCTCGCACTTTATAATGTGGTAGATAGCATCTTCGTCGCAAGAGTATCAGAAGCTGCCCTATCAGCACTCTCTCTTGCCTATCCAATACAATTCATGATGGTTGCACTTAATATAGGTACAAATGTCGGAGTCACCGCTCTCATCTCAAGGTCGCTTGGCGAGAAGAAATTTGAAGATGCAAATGATTTTGCAAGGCATGGTTTATTTCTTGCCATCATATATAGTATTATATTTTCAATACTTGGTTTTCTATTTTCGGAAACATTCTTCAACGTAATCACCACTGACGAAGCTATAAGAAAAGAAGGCATCACCTATCTCTCTATAGTGACTGTATTCTCATTTGGATTTTTCATAGAGACATCTTTTGAAAAGATGATGCAAGCAACAGGTAAGTCCGTCGGCTCAATGATAACTCAACTTAGTGGTGCTATATTCAATATCATTTTCGACCCTATACTTATATTTGGTCTTTTTGGCTTTCCAGCCATGGGAACAAAAGGTGCTGCTATAGCAACTGTCTCTGGTCAGATACTTGGCACTTTCGTTGGATATTTCTTAAATAAATATACCAACTCTGATTTAGAATTAAGATTCTTCACTCTTAAATTAAAACTTGAAAAAATTAAAAACATATTTAAAATCGGGCTACCATCAATTGTAATGCAGGCTATAGGTTCATTTACCATAATGGGTTTGAACACAATCCTTGTGAAATACCATTCTGCCGTTGCAGTACTTGGCTCATATTATAAGGTTCAAAGTTTCATTCTCATGCCACTCATAGGTCTTAACAATGGCATGGTACCAATAGTTTCTTATAACTTTGGATCACACAATAAGAAAAGAATCACTAAGGTTATAAAAGTTGCACTTATATTCGGTTTCATAATGATGCTTGTAGGCGCTGCCCTTGTATTTACTTATGCAGAATTAATCTTAAAACTTTTCAATGCAAGTGATACCATGCTTCGTATAGGTAATTTTGCATTTAAGGCAATAGCAATCCACTACCCTCTCGTAAGTTTCAATATAATCCTAAGTTCAGTTATGCAAGCGACCAAAAAAGAATTATATAGTCTTATAGCTTCTATCATAAGGCAGATAGTATTCTTGCTCCCATCTGCCTATGTATTATCAAGTCTATATGGAGTAAATGGTACTTGGTTCTGTTTCCTAATCTCAGAATTCATGGCATTCGTCGTTATACTGATACTCTTTAAGAAAGCCTATGATCAACAAATCAAAACTCTATGAGACTTAGACACAAGAAAAATGCGGAGATAGAAATCTACGACCACCAAATAGTAATCGATTGTAGTGAAAAAGTATGTGATCCCTCACCAATCTTTAGCAATAATAACCCTGTCCATCTTGAACTTGGCATGGGCAAAGGGCGATTTATAACGGAACTATCTGTCAAAAATCCCGACATCAATTATATTGGGATAGAAAGATCTGCTACTATTGTCTTAAAAGCAGCGGATACAATCTCAGATAATGGCGCTCGTATAACTCGCGCCTACGGTATAGGTGATCACTACGAAAAAATTCGTACGGGCGAGCTATGCGAGCCCAACTTATCCTCTCTCTATCCTAATTTAAGATTTATATGCATTGATATTGCCAAACTCGGCGATATCTTCCCTCCCCACTCTATAAGTAAAATATATCTCAACTTCTCTGACCCTTGGCCAAAGAAAAGACATGAGATAAGAAGGCTCACCCATCATAATTTCTTATTGCTATACGAAAAACTTTTAAAAAGCGATGGCATAATCGAGTTTAAGACAGACAATGTAGACTTATTCGACTTTACCCTAGAAGAAATTAAACTATCAAACTTTAAATTAATAGATTATACTTACGATCTACATAATGATGAGAAACTAAGCGAAGGCAATATAATGACTGAGTATGAAGAGAAATTTAGTAAGCTCGGAAATAAAATATGTAAATTAATAATAAAAAAATAGAAGCTAAAAGCTTCTATTTTTTTCGAGCTCATACAACTCGCCCATATAGTTTTAAGGTTCTCTTAAAACATAAAGTGTCTTTATGCTTCTTTTATCCCATTCTTTTCAGCATAACCTGTAAGAATAAGTGTAAGTGCACCATCACCAGTTACATTACATGCTGTACCGAATGAATCTTGAAGTGCGAATATAGCGAGAAGGAAACCAGGTAGTGTAGCTTCAAGTTCTGGATTGCCTGCGCAGATTACTGAGGTAACTATACCAAGTGATGCAACTACTGTACCACCAGGAACGCCAGGAGCACCAACAGCAAATATACCAAGTAATACTATGAATAATATCATAGTAGAAGCTGGAGGAAGTGTTCCTGTAAGTACCTTATATATAAGCATTACGAAAAATGTCTCAGTAAGCACTGATCCACAAAGGTGGATGTTGGCAAAAAGTGGTATACCGAAACCAACTAAATCTTTTCTAAGAACTTTACTCTTGTTGGCACACTCAAGTGCTACAGATAAAGTTGCTGCTGATGACATAGTACCTACAGCAGTGATATATGCAGGTCCATAATGTCTAAATACTTCAACAGGGTTCTTACCAGAATAAGCACCTGCGATAAGATAAAGCACTGTCATCCAGATAAAATGTCCTACAATTACGATTACAATTGCAATTAAGAATACAGGGAAGTTTGTAAGTGTGCCATCGTATCCCAAAGTTACAAAAGTAGTTCCGATGTAGAATGGAAGCATAGGTATAACTGCCTTCTCAACTATGGCAAGAACTATCTTCTGAAACTCTGCAAGTAATTTTTTTGTTGTCTCTGCCTTAGTCCATACTGCAGCAAGTCCAAGTGCTATAGAAAGTACGAGTGCAGTGATTACTGGCATGACTTGTGGTATATCAAGTTTAAATATAGCATCTGGCAATGACAAAGCACCTTCTACCTCATGGATATCAAGATTAGGAACGATAAGGTATCCTGCTATAGCAGCCATTGCTGCAGCAAGTATGCTACTTACATATGCAAGGATTAGCGCAACTCCTAGGAGTTTTCCTGCATTATCACCAAGTTTTGTGATAGATGGACATATAAATCCAAAAACAATTAGTGGTACGCAGAATGAAACAAATTGTCCCATAAGTCTGTGTACACAAACTATAACTTGCATAATACCAGCGCTTGCATCAGGATTTTGTCTACAACAGACGCCTATGATAGCTCCTATTGCAATTCCAAGTAAGAGTCTAAATGGCAAGCTTTTAAAAAACTTCATAAATCATATCCTCCTAAACATTTTTATTAATCATCATTTTTATTAATCATCATCTTTAAAATATTTTCATCAAGTAGTTCACTGCAAAATTTTGAAAGATCACACATATTGTCGATGCTATCTTCTGCTGTCGCACACACTATACCCTCTGTACTATCAACTCGAATATTACGCAAAGCTAGTGTTGATGCATTGAATGCACCTTGAAGTCCAGCATATATCTTAAGAGAACAATCAGGTTTGGCTCCATCACAGATCATACCAGTGACAGTCCCTATCATATTAATAATCGTTCTCTCATATGCACCATAATTTCCGCCTCTTAGATATGTAATCCCAGTAGCAGCTCCTGTAGACGCTATGGCAGCTCCACAAAATGCAGATAGAGTCCCGAATTTACTTTTGATGTAGATACTTGTAAGATTGCCAAGTGCAAGCGCTCTATATAATTGCTCTTTACTTACTTTTAGATCTTCTGCCATTGATACTATTGGCATAACATTAGTTATGCCTTGATTACCACTGCCAGAATTAGTCACTACAGCATAAGGCGCACCCGCCATACGAGCATCACTTGCAGCTACAGCTTTCATAATGGCATGACTCACATAATTATCGGCAAGTAAACCTTCATCTATGTCTCTTGCAATATTTCTACCTATATTCAATCCATAATCTTTAGAAAGACCTTCTCTCGCAATTGCTGAATTGACTTCAACAGCCATCTTAAGAGAATCTATAGGGTCTTTATCAACATCCAAGTCTTCAGTGGCAAATCTATAAATATCAGCAAGATTCAATCTCATAGCAATTTCAGAAAAAGTAATTAATGAATTAGTATCTACGCTTTCGTTCTTTTCTATTATAATATTATCATCATATTGTAATAGAGTTACATTAGTATGTTCGTCTTTAATTACTGCTTTTGCTTTATGCCCACCACCTTCTACTATAGCTTCTATATATAATACATTGGGAACTCGAGCAAGATCTACTATAATCTTTTCATCCTGTATCATACCCTTCACTTTGTCGTATGTTGCTTTATCTACATCATTATTGACATTAAGTTTATTTTTAGGATCACCATGTATTGCCCCAATGCCAGCTGCATAATTCACGCCAACTTTATCACTATTGGGAAGACCAGCAGACATAGCATTTTTTAGCACATTTTTGCTTGCAAGAAGTGTAATCTTATCTATCGGATTTCCATTCTTTTTCAATTCACTTGCTGCAAGGCTTGAAGCGAAACTAACTGCTGCTGGTTCTGTACACCCTGTCGAACGAACCATCTGTTGATTGAGTACATCTAATATAAATGTTTTATCAACCATTATATACCTCTAAAAAACTAATATTAAACCTGAAGCATTTCACTCAATTACAATTATAGCAAACGAAAAATATAAGTCAATATAATACATTGTAGTTTCTTCCATGCGGTTATAAAATTTTAAACACCTTGATTTTAATATGCTTTTAAAATATAATTTATATATTATGGATTAATGTATCGATATTAAGGGAACCTCTAAAAAGGAGCATTTTTGAAAGCTTGCTTTCATA
>DGGU01000057.1 GCA_002392345.1 Lachnospiraceae bacterium UBA3866 | reverse complement strand
AGAAGATATGATACTGATTCTATAACGAAGAATAAACTTAAGAGTTTAAATGCAAAATCTAAAATTTGCTATATAGATGAAGATGGTTATGTGTATGCAAGGGAAAAGGAGAAATAGTTTTGAAATTAATAGTTGGGCTTGGAAATCCAGAACTTAGATATTCATTTACAAGACATAACACTGGTTTTCTTGCCATTGATGAACTTTTATCTCGATATAATCTAAAACTTGATAACGACAAATTCGATGGTTTGTATACTAAGACTAATATAGAAAATGTGGATGTCATAATTGCTAAACCTATGACCTACATGAACAATAGTGGTGATTTTATAAAACCAATCTCTGATTATTATAAGATTGAGCCAAAAGATATAATAGTTGTATATGATGAATTGGCACTTCCTGTTGGCAAGATTAGAATAACTAAGGAGGGATCTGCTGCTGGACATAACGGTATAAAATCTATCATAGCTAATTTGCAGACTGAAAAATTTATAAAGGTTAGGATAGGCATTAAAGAGCCAGTAGAGTTTTTAAGTCAGATAGATTTTGTGTTGAAGAGATACACGCCAGATGAATTTGCTGAGCAGAAGAAAAATATCGATAGAGCAGTGGACGCGACTATAGCTTTACTTAATACGGATGTAGATAAAGTTATGAACGACTTCAATGGAACGTAAGCGCAAGTTATACGAGCGCTACAATTCGTATAAATGTTTTATAGTATAAAGAGGAACAGAGATTATCTGAAATTGAAAAAGTGCCTTGGCGAAAATCCAAGGTCTGTTTTAGTTCGCAATATCTGTGATAATGCAAAAGTTAATTTTATCGCTACTTTTGATAATTGTAGTAAACTTGTAGTACTCCCTGATGAGAGGAGTGCTATTTTATTTTATGAAGATGGTAAGTTTTATGATAAGGACATATACTATTTTGGAGAGAGAGATATACTTTTTGCTTCAATGAGTGTAGATGATGAGAAACTTACTAGAGATAGAATCAATGTATTAAGGAAACTTTTAAATAAGGAAAACATAACTGTAGTTACGACTATATCAGCGTGCCTTGAAAAGTTGCCAAGTCTTGATAGCATACTTGGTAGGATAATAAAGCTTAAAGTAGAGAAAGAGTATAGTTTCGAAGAACTGATAAGAAATCTATCTTCTATAGGTTATATACGAGTGGGCGAGGTTGAGGCACCGGGGGAATTTGCAGTTAGAGGTGGGATTATTGATATATTTGATGTGTCAAGCGATAGTCCTATTAGAATTGATTTCTTTGATGATCTGGTTGAAAGTATAAGCTTTTTTAATATAGAGACAAAGAGAAGCACGGAAAAGCTAGATGCAGTCGAGATACTTCCTATCAATAATGGGACGGAAGATAGTGCGGATACTTTTATATTGGATTATTTTGATGATAATTCACTTATCTTCCTTGATGAGCCTAAGAGACTTAGTGATAGGATTAATCTTATCATAGACATGATAAGAGAGAATAAGACGGCTAATAGCATGGAACTGTTCGACAGTAAATATGTTCTTGATAGATTATCAGATAGAAGATGCATCCAGCTTACAAGCATAGATGATAGACCTTATGTCAACGAGGAAAAATTTAAACTATCAAATGGATCGTGGGATTATGATTTTGATTTCATGATGGTAAGTCCTATATTTGATAAGAAGGATTATGAAGGGACGAAGAAAGAGTTAAGAAGATATCTATCTCAGGGTTTTACGGGCCTTATAGTTTTAAATTCTCATACCCGTGCGGACCGACTTGCGAAGGAATTTCAAGATGATAATATCAATGCATTTTTAATTGACACACTTGAAAATGAGCTTGGTGAGAGTACTATCGGTATATATGTAGGTGAATTATCAAGTGGATTTATAGATGAGACAGATAAGTTTTTTATATTTACTGAGAAGGATTTATTTGGCATAGAGCCAGAGAGAAAAAGAAGAATTATAAAAAGTAAGAGCAGGCAAGGCTTTGCTCCAATTAATGATTTGTCAGAGCTTAAGCTTGGTGATTATATCATACATGAAAATTATGGAGTCGGAGTATTCAGAGGGATAACAAGACTTGAGACTGATGGTATAGAGAAAGACTATGTAAAGATAGAGTATGCAGATGGAGGATTCCTTTATGTGCTTGCGACAAAACTTGAAAACATAGAGAGATTTGCATCTAAGTCTGCTAAGATTCCAAAACTTAATAAGATAGGAAGCAATGACTTTATAAGACTAAAGAAGAAAGTTAAACTTGATATTCTTGAAACAGCGAAAGATCTTATAGAATTATATGCAAAGAGACACGAGTCAAAGGGATATATATTTAGTAATGATACTATATGGCAGAGAGAATTCGAAGAGACCTTTCCTTATATAGAAACTTATGATCAGTTGCTTGCTATAGAGGCTGTAAAAAATGATATGCAGTCAGATAAGACTATGGATAGGCTTATATGTGGTGATGTTGGTTTTGGTAAGACTGAAGTTGCCATTCGTGCAGCGTTTAAAGCGGTGCAGGATGGGAAGCAGGTTGCATATCTTGTGCCAACGACAGTACTTTGCATGCAGCACTTCAGAACATTTACAAAAAGATTTGAAAAATATCCAGTTAAAGTTGCATTTTTGTCACGATTTAATACAAAAAAAGAAAATGATAGAATTGTTGAAAACCTAAAAAATGGTGAGCTAGATATAGTTATAGGAACTCATAGACTCTTATCAAAGGATGTAGCATTTAAAAATCTTGGCTTACTCATCATAGATGAAGAGCAGAGATTTGGCGTATCTCATAAGGAAAGAATTAAAAGAATCAGAAACGATGTTGACGTGCTTACTCTCACAGCGACGCCTATACCAAGGACACTTTATATGTCACTTTCTGGTATAAGGGATATGTCTATGCTCACAGAAGCGCCACCTGAAAGAATGCCTATAAAGACTTATGTTTTAGAGTATAATGATGAGCTGATAAGAGAAGCAGTCAATAGAGAACTAAAAAGAGGTGGGCAGGTATTCATAGTTCATAATAAGGTTAGCGATATCTATGAGTTTGCCAAGAAGATAAAAGATATATGTCCATATGCTAATATTGCTGTAGCTCATGGTAAATTAAAAGAAGATGAGCTGTCGGATACTATGATGGATTTCATAGATAAGAAATACAATGTTCTTGTTACAACAACAATCATAGAGACTGGTCTTGATATACAAAATGCCAACACTCTTATAATAGATAATGCAGAGACCTTTGGTTTGGCGCAGCTTTATCAACTTAGGGGTCGTGTAGGTAGAAGCGATAGAACTGCTTATGCATTTTTCATGTATAAGAAAAATAAAGAACTTACTGATGATGAACTTGCAAGGCTTAAAGTAATTAAGGAAAATACAGCACTCGGGTCTGGTCTTAAGATAGCCATGAAAGACCTTGAGATGAGAGGTGCAGGAAATGTCTTGGGACTTTCTCAGAGCGGCCATATAGATGCAGTCGGTTATGATCTCTATATAAAACTTCTAAATGAAGCTATAAAATATCTCCGCGAAAGAGCGGGGGAAGATACGGATGTTGATGAGATAGATGTAAGCGATTATCTCAACGGTTTTGATACTATAGTTGATATAGATATCAATGCATATATACCTGAGTCATATATAGAAGATGAAGAAGTGAAGCTTGATGTATATAGAAAAATATCAAAATGTAAGACAGAAGAAGAATTTGATGATTTAAAAGAAGAGCTTGTGGATAGATTTGGGAGATACCCAGAGGAGCTTGAAAATCTTATATTTATCGCGAAACTAAAGATTAAAGCTCACAAATATTATGTATCATACTTAACTATTAAGAGAAAACTTGTGACCATTACATTTGCTGAGAGTCACAATGTGGATGGGCAGTCAGTTGTAGATATAGTGAATAGATATTGCGGAGCTATAAGAGTTATAAATGCAAAGCAAGTATCGCTTGTATATAGGGCTAAAGATGAAGATGCGCCGACGATTGATAAGTCACTTCGGATTGCTGAGAACATCATCAACTCGATCAGGTTAAAATAAAATTTTTAGTAAAAATATTCTAAAAAAATTTTTGTAAAAAATCTTTCAAAAGCGTTGATTTTATTTGATAAGTGTTTTATAATATAGGAAATGATATTTCATTGGAGGTAATTATGGCAGTAAAGAAAAAAAGTATTTCTAAGAAAATTGCAGCAGTGAAAAAGAAAGTTGGAAAGAAAAAAGCAGCAGTAAAGAAAAAAGTTGCTAAGAAGAAAGCAGCAATAAAAAAGAAAGTTGCTAGAAAGAAAGCAACAGTTAAGAAAAAAGTTGCAGCAGTTAAGAAGAAAGTTGCTAAGAAAAAAGTATCAACAAAGAAAAAAATTGCTAAGAAGAAAGTTGCAACAAAAAAGAAAATTAAAAAAGCAATAAAGAGAGCAAAAAAGCATCCTATTAAGAACACAAAGGGTCAAGTTGTTGCAGTTGTTAGATAATTAAAATTAAAAGGTAAAGAAAGAATAAAAATAGGGCGAGCGATCGTCCTATTTTTATTATACATCGGAAAAACCCCAGCATCTCTATTTTTATGCTATAATATACCTAAACAAAGCTTAAAGCATACCGGGCATTATAAAAAATGTATAGAATAAATCAAATAAAATTAAATATCAATCATGATGAGAAGAAACTTCTCGAGAAGGTAGCAAAAATAGCGGGTGTCAAGGCTAGTGACATAAAACTTGACACTTTTACTATACTTCGCAAATCTATTGATGCAAGAGACAAGAATAATATTTTATTTGTATACAATGTGGCGTTTGAATTGGTAGATGGGAAGGAGTGCGGCGGCCTTACGAAGTATCGGCCAATTATTTTTGACCCTATAGTAAGGGGCTCGCACCCCAAGGGCACTTTGTCGCACTCCGCTCGGCAAGCTCGCTTCGTAAGCGCTCGGGCGCATAGCTCGCCCGTACGAGGTGGCTCGCTAAGGCCTGTTGTGGTTGGTTGTGGGCCGGCGGGATTATTTGCTAGTTACATCTTTGCACTTAATGGACTTAAGCCTATCGTTGTAGAAAGGGGAAAGGCGCTTGAAGATAGGACAAGAGATGTAGAGAAATTTTTCAAAACGATGGAACTTGATGAGAACTCCAATGCCTGCTTTGGAGAAGGTGGTGCAGGAGCATTTTCTGATGGTAAGTTAAACACCAACAATAAAGATCATGATGGAGTATATAGATTCATCTTAGAAACCTTTGTTAAGTTTGGTGCTGATGAAAGGATACTTTATGAGAGCATGCCGCATATTGGGACTGATAAACTTGTTGATGTTATAAAAAACATGCGAAATGAAATTGTGAGGCTTGGGGGAGAGATACATTATAACACAAGATTGATATTTGAAAACGGGCTCGCAGTATTCGCCCCTACGGATGGCTCCGCCGATGGGATTGCTGTTAAAGATGCGCCAATTGTACTTGCTATAGGGAATAGCAGTAGAGATACATTTCGCGAGTTATATGAAAATGGTTTCGACCTTAAAGCAAAACCTATAGCGGTAGGATATAGGATAGCACATAAGCAGAGTTTTATAGATGAATTACAATATGGGGGCTCGCATAGCTCGCCCGTACGAGAGAACTTGCAAAGCTCGCCCGTACGAGATATACTTGGCCCTGCAACATATAAATTAACTTATGATGTAGGTAATGGCCATGCTGTATATAGCTTTTGTATGTGTCCAGGCGGGTATATAATTAACTCATCTAATTTTAAAGGCTATCTATCTATTAATGGAATGAGCTATAATGATAGATCAGGGCTGTATGCGAATTCGGCGATAGTAGAAACGATAAATCCAGAAGATATAAGGGGCTCGCATAGCTCGCCCATACGAGATGGGGCGCATAGCTCGCCACTTCTTATGATGGAATTTCAGGAGATGGTTGAGAAGAAAGCATACGAACTCGAAAAGGGATATATACCATATATTACTGGTGATGGCAAGGATATAAATCAGGATGAGATATTTAAGGGGCAGGCGAGGTATACAAAAGAACTTATGTCGGTGTATGAAGAGTGCGGGCTTAAGGTTGACATAAATAGAGATATAGAGATGGCTCTTAATCATTTTAATAATAAAATGCAGGGATTTTATGATACTTTGCAGTATGTGATTGCTGGGGTGGAGACGAGAACGAGTAGTCCCGTAAAACTTGATAGAGATGAGAATTATATGTGTAATGTGAAGAATTTCTATCCCTGTGGTGAGGGACTTGGGCATGGTGGCGGCATCATGTCATCTGCAGCAGATGGAGTGAGAGTTGCGATGAAAGTGATGTAAAACATAATATATTATAAAAAAACAGCCGAAATTGACCACTATATATAGTGGTCAATTTTGTTGATAAATACTAATATTTTCCTTGACTTTTTTTAAAAATATATTAGAATATATGTATAAATTAAGGACCCATAAAAAACACACACAACATGATGGGTTCTGGAAAGGCTTTAAAGCCAATATGTAGGAGGTAATTATGAACAAAGGTGAATTAGCAGTAAAATTAGCTGAAATGACAGGTTTATCAAAGAAGGATAGCGAGGCTTCAATCAATGCATTTGTAGAGATTATCCAAAACTCACTTAAAGCAGGAGAGAAGGTAGCTATTGCTGGATTTGGTACATTTGATGTATCTAACAGAAAAGCAAGAACTGGAAGAAATCCACAAACTGGTGAAGAGATCAAGATAGCAGCATCTAAGAACCCTAAATTCAAAGCAGGAAAATCATTCAAAGATATGTTCAAATAATGGATGCGACTTGATAAGTACTTAAAGGAAATGCGTATAATTAAGAGACGCACAGTTGCCAATGCTTTATGCAATAATGATAAAGTGTCGGTAAATGGCGTCGTTAAGAAGGCATTTTACGAAGTTGCTGTAGGCGACAAAATTGCTATAAGATATGGGGAAAATGAGATAACTCATGAGGTTATAAAGATACCATATGAACGCAAAAAGAAGTAGAGGTGGAGTAAGACTTATTTCATCTAAAAAAAGGCTTATACTCATCGCATTGCTTTTGCTTTTATCTATATTTGTGGTTAGAGAGATAAGACTTCTCAAGTCAAAAAAGCTCGAATATGAAAGTAAAAATGCATTTGTGAGCGATTTGCAAGCAGAGGTTGAATCGGAAGCCGAGAATGAAAAGCAAAAAAGTGATTTGGAGAGTCAGAATATAACTGATGAAGAATATGAATCACTTGCAAGAGAGGAGCTTGGCCTCATAAAAAAAGATGAGATAGTCATAAAACCTCGCTAATATTTAAGGGTGTAAAAACTGCACCCTTTTATTGTTGTATATGCACCATATATTTGTAAAAAAGGATTGTATAGATTTAGATAAGAAATTAATAGTGATAGATAGTGCAGATGATTTTGAAAATTATAATCATCTAGTGAACTCGCTTAGAGTGAAGAAAAACGAAGAGGTTTTGTGTTCAGCTGTACCTTTTATATCGACATATGATTATAAGACGAAGGTATCAGATATAGACAAGACCAAAATACTACTTATTATAGAAGAAGAGCTTAATGAAAATGAATTGCCGGTAAAGATAAATCTATATCAAGGATTAGCAAAATCAGATAAGATGGAATATATAATTGAGAAAGCGGTAGAACTAGGTGTAAGTTCCATCATACCATTAACTACCACAAATGCAGTAGTAAAACTTGATAAAGATGATAAGAAGTATAAAAATAAATTAGATAGATATAATAAAATTTCAAAATCTGCAGCAGAACAAAGTAAACGTCACATTATTCCAGAAGTGTGTGAACCTGTCACTATCAAAGAAACAATTGAAAATATTAAAGACGATTATAATATAGTATTTTATGAAAATGCGAAAAATATAGATTATACTAGAAAAGCAATAAATGAAATAAAGAATGTAGGGGCAAACTCTGAAAGATCAATTAATTTATTTATTGGTCCAGAGGGAGGCTTTACAGATGATGAGATAGAAATGATGACTAATGTAGGTTTTAAAGTTTTAACTCTAGGTAGTCGAATCCTTAGGACTGAGACAGCAGCATTGACTGCATTATCGATATTTATGTATGAGTTTGAGAGATAAGAGCCATTAAAAAAATGATAGAGAGGAGCGATGTATTATATGAAAATTAAAAAGGTGGCATTGATACTTATGTCAGCATTCTTATGTATATTATCTTTTGCTTCATGCAGTAGCGTTGTAGACAATAAAGCTGATACTGCAGAAGCCTTAGATGCAAATCTATCGCCACTTGCAAGTGATCCAGAGTTTAGGAATTCTATACATTTGGTACGAAACAGCGTGACTGATACCTATACAGTAGTTAAGGGCGATGGGACAATCATACTCAACACTATGAGACCGACGGATTTTCTCTATCTGGCAAAAGATGAGAAAACGGGGGAAGTAGCCTATATATTAAAACAGGTCACTGGTGAGACCCTGGAATATCATTCATATGTGGATGGATATAGCGGAGAAACATATTCTTATCCAGACACAAAAATAGAGACTATATTTTATAATGCAAAGGGCGAGGAAATTGGGTTAAGAGCTCACACATATGGGACGGCCACAGTTGTTGGCAAGAAGATATTTTATAATGATTTATCAGAACCTTATGGTGATAATCTATATATATATGATGTAGATACTAAGAAGAGTGAAAAAGCACCACATGGTATGGTTACTTATTATGGATCGCATATACTCTTATCAACAGAGGCATATGGGGAGACTGAAAAGAAGGAGATTCTTATATGCGATGATGACTTAAATGTAGTAGGAACTATAGATGGTTATAGTTATGATGGTGTCAATGAATATGATGGTACGAAAATTGCTACAATTATGAAAAATGTTGGAACTAAAGATAATTTTGTATATAAGTATAATTTTCTCGATGAGAATTTCAATGTCATATTTGATGAGCCGGTAGATGCAAGGCCATATTCAAATGATAAAGACATAGTGACACTTCATAGGGGCAATGAGGAGTTCGACTATGATTTTAAGGAAAAGAAGATGGTTGGAGATGTAAGACCTTATAAGGGCTATGACAATGTCAATGATCAGTATTGGCAGGCAAGGAAAGTATATGAGCCTATAAATGACAGAATAAGAAGCCTTGATGAAAAATATACATATGTGGACACAAGGATTCATGATGATAAGGTATTATTTTTTGCGCATTATTCAGATGAAGAAGTAGGTTACGATGACTCAGCGTATCAGTATAAAGACCATGTTGATGTATACTCGATTACTGGAGAACTTCTCAGTTCATATGATCATCTAAATGTGGTACATGAACAAGAAGGATATTTCTTAGTCGATTTTGACACAATATATGATTTTGATTTTAATATAGTAAAAACATTTGATGAAAAAGTGTATGTGGAGAGATATGAGATAGGCGATCTTGTGTATTTTAGTGATAGAACGGATGAGCATTATAATTCAAGACCAAGATATAATCTCTATGACAGTAACTTTAAGACACTCTATGAAAATGTGTCATCTGATAGTGCATATGCTTTCAATGAAGAAAATTATTTCGTTGTTGCTGATGACGTATCAACACGTATTATAGACGATAAGCTTAATGTTATAAAAGAATATCCTGGAAGAAAATTTGATATCTATGATTGGTATGAATCTGTAGACTATAGAATATTTACCGATATTGAGACTGATAGGATGGGTATAATTGATGCTAGCTACAA
>DGGU01000054.1 GCA_002392345.1 Lachnospiraceae bacterium UBA3866 | reverse complement strand
TATTTTTATCTTTATTTTTGAGAAGCTCATCAAGGCAGGCTTTATCTGGGTATAAGGATCTGTTTTTGTCATAAGAGACATTCCTTAAGAAACCAACTTCAACAGCATCGACATTTGATAGGCTTAATTTTTGTAAAAATCCATTAATTGCATCAAAACCAAAGTTCCAGTCATTGACATAACCGCCGTCACGAAGAGTGCAGTCGAGGATATTAATTTTTCCCATAATTGACCTCCTTAATGCGGGCTCGCAGTGCTCGCCCCTACAATAGAGCTCGCAGTGCTCGCCCCTACAATAGAGCTCGCAGTGCTCATCCCTACGATTTTGATATTTTAATTATTTCATTTATTTCTTCGTCAGGTAGGAAAGGTTCCATGTCGTAGAGTGGTGGGCTCGTTATAGTGCCATCAGGTGCTTTCTTGCCACTTGATTTTGGTTCCCATACTTGATTAGTATCTGTGAAAATCTCTACGAGCATTGGGCCTGATTCATTTACTACTTTATCTATTACACTTTTCATCTCATCGTCGGTCTTCGCTGATTGATAAGGTATGTTGAAGGCATCAGCTATTTTTTTAAATTCAGGGAATGAAAGATCACCTGACTCAGGGCCTATGCCAACTTTAGTATGCTCTTTAAATATATTATTTTGTGTAATTCTTATAGAGTGGTAGCCATTATTATTGATTAAAAATATTTTGATAGGAAGCTTATTGCTTGCTATAGTTTGAAGCTCTTGAAGGTTCATCATTATACTGCCATCGCCTTCAAGACAGACTGTGTTTTTATATGTGGGCTCGCACGGCTCGCCCTTACGAGTACATCTAGTAGATAGGCATGCTCCTATGCTTGCGGGAAGGCCATAACCCATAGATGCGATAGCAGAGTTATTGTGAAAACGAGTACCGTTTTTAATATAATATGCTTGGCTGCCAGCAACACAGCAAGCACCATTTGACACTACTGTCATAGAATCATCAGGGAGAGAACGGCTTAAGTAATCTATGAAGGCATAGACATTGACATGAGCTTTATCTTTATTATATTTCGACTTATCAACGACTGGGTATTTTTGTTTCCAATTATTACATGTGTTTAACCATGATATATGCGGGCTCGCAGTGCTCGCCCCTACGTATGGCTTCGCCCATACATATGGCTTCGCCAATTTGCTCGCCACTACATTATTTTTATTAGTTTCTAATGCAGTGTATAGTTTTTCTAGAAAATCTTTTGCGTCGGCATGGATTGCGAGATCGACATGGATAGTGTGTTTCTTAAATTCTTCTTTGTCGATGTCAACCATTATGACTTTAGAATTTTTAGCCCAAAGTTTATAATTGTAACCAACTTGCCTTATACTCAATCTTGTGCCGATGGCAATTATTAAATCAGAACATTCAATAGCAAAATTACCTGCACGGTCGCCCATGTTGCCACCGCGACCAATGTATAAATCATTTTCTGTTTCTATAAGGTCAATTGCATTCCAATATGTTACTACTGGGATATTTAATTTATCTATTACCTTTTTAAAGATGTCATAACCACTACTTAGCCTTATGCCGTAGCCAGCATAGATCACAGGTCTTTTCGCATCTTTAATCATGCCTAATACTTTTTCTATAGTTGCATCATTTACTTCAGCTGGCTCATTTTCAAGGATGTCATTCTTATGTTCTTCTGAACCTAGATATGATTTAAGAGTATCAGTTTCGATAATCTCAGCTTGGAAGTTTATAGGTATGTCTATCCATACTGGACCTTTTCTTCCGTGCATCATAAGATAATATGCCTTCTCAAGATGATAGAGTATGTTAGTTGGGTCTTCAATCATGACAGCATATTTTGTCATGTGCTTTACTGTTGATACTATATCAAATTCTTGATCACCTACACTACGAGGGCTCGCATTGTCATGTTTTTTTGCATATGCAATGGTAGTGTCATAACGAACCTGCCCACTAATTACAAACATAGGAAGTGAGTCGAGGTATGCACATGCAACACCATTTAATGCATTGATACCACCTGGGCCAGTAGTAACATTGACAAAAGCAGGCTTTATTTCATTTCTTGCATAGCTTTCAGCAGCGATACTGCAACTTTGCTCATGGTGGCAATATAGGATGTTGAGACCATCCTTATGGCCTAGGGAGTCGTTTAGATGCATGGCTCCGCCACCAACGACTGTGAAGCCTTGGGTGATGTGGCGGTCATATAAAAATTGTGCGACGAAATCTGATAATTTTATTTTCATACAAGTATTATATCATATTATAGTGTATTTTCAATGGTGGTGACTCTCGAAATCATTTGACAAAACGGGGGTAATATGCTATTATCTTTATGGTTTTACCGAAGACAGTAGGTGCGAAAGCGTAAATCCTACCGAGGCAAGATAAATTATTTTAAATTTATTACCTCATGTCTTCACATGAGGTTTTTTATTCGGTGGCTAATAAGAAAGAAAGGAGAACATATGGCAAAGGTCGAGTTAAAAGCTCCAATCATTGAAGAGATCAAATCTCATTTTGATGGAGCAGAAGGTGCTGTGCTTGCTGATTATAGAGGACTTACAGTTGCTGAGGATACTGAACTTAGAAGTAAACTTCGTGAAGCTAATGTAATATATAAAGTATATAAGAATACTTATATAAAGAGAGCTATAGAAGGAACTAAGTTTGAAGGATTCAAAGATTCGCTTGAAGGTCCTACAGCAGTTGCGATAAGTAAAACTGATGCTACTGCACCAGCACGTATCATATCAAAATTTGCTAAAACCGCACCAAAGATTGAGATAAAATGCGGTATAGTAGAAGGAACATTTTATGATAGTAATGCGATAAAAGCTATAGCAGAGATTCCAGGAAGAGACGAGTTACTATCAAGATTACTTGGCTCACTTAAGAGCCCAATCACCAATATGGTTCGCGTTATGAATCAGATTGCAGAGAAAAAAGAAGCATAGCGCGTAGCGCATCGTAGGGGCGAGCACTGCGAGCCCTAATGAAAGGAGATTAATATGGCAATGAGTAAAGAAGATTTCATCGCAGCATTAAAAGAGATGTCTGTAATAGAATTAAATGAATTAGTAAAAGCATGTGAAGAGGAGTTTGGCGTATCAGCAGCAGCTGGAGTTGTAATGGCAGCACCAGGAGCTGGAGGCAGCGCAGGTGCAGCTGAAGAGAAGACTGACTTCGATGTAGAGTTGACTGAGGCTGGAGCAGAGAAGATCAAAGTTATCAAGGTTGTTCGTGATGCTACAGGTCTCGGACTTAAGGAAGCAAAAGAACTCGTTGAGGGTGCTCCAAAAGTAGTTAAGGAAGCTTGCCCTAAGGCAGAGGCTGAAGAACTTAAGAAGAAGTTTGAAGAAGTTGGAGCTAAGGTTACACTTAAGTAATTTGAGTAGAATTAGTTTAAAAAGAGTGGCGAGTGTCACTCTTTTTTTAATGGCTTGAAGTGCACCCCAAGGGAACTTTGTAGCTACGCTCGGGCGCTCACCCTACATCTACACTAAAATTCCCTATAAAATTGGCTTATTAAGTTTGAAATCCAAAGTAAAAATGTGATATAATATAAGTGATATGGAAACACTGATTGAAGCAATTTTAGAAGAATTTATTCTTGTAAGATTGCGAAAGAAGTGTTTCCGAAATGAAATGGCTGATTAATAGTAGGCCTTATAGATCTTATTCATTAAGGAACTTAGTTAAATAATATTTACAAGTAAAATAATGAATTAATCAGCATTTCATTATTTTTACGGGGTATAATTACAAAGGAACCATGCGAGCCATGGCTTTCTTTGGTTATATTGGTGTTTTTATGTGTGGAATAATTGGATTTAGTGGAAAACTTGATGCTAAGAAAGTGATACTTGATGGCTTAACTACTCTTGAGTATAGAGGGTATGATTCTTGTGGTGTGTGTCTTGTTGACACGGATCATAAGTTTAGTATCGTAAAGTCGACTGGTAAGGTAGTAGATCTTTTGCCTAAGGTAGATGAGATTATCACAAAAGAAACTCATGTAGGAATAGGTCACACAAGATGGGCTACTCATGGTGGAGTCATCACTGAAAATGCTCACCCGCATCATGCAGGGCTTGTCAATCTCATACATAATGGTATCATAGAAAACTATCTTTCACTTCGCGAGCAGTATAAACTTGATAATGCACTTGAAGGCGGCACTGACACAGAGATAGTGGCCAATATCCTTAATCTTATCTATAAAAAGAATAAAAATGAACCGCTTTCATCTATAAAGAAACTTACTGATATTATAAAAGGGACATTTGCCTTTCTTATAATGTTTGAAGATAGACCTGATGAGGTATATGCTATAAAGCATGTATCGCCACTTGTATGCGCAAAAAGTAACGATGGTTCTTTCATAGCATCAGATATAACAGCCCTTATGCCATATACGAAAGAATTTTCTGTAATCGAGGAAGGAACTATAGTATGTGCAGATAAGGATAGCCTCAAAGCTTATGATTTAAAAACACTTAAAGAGATAAGTTTGAAAACTGAGACTATAACTTGGTCAGTTGATACTGCGAAAAAAGATGGTTATAACCATTTTATGCTTAAAGAAATTCATGAGCAATGCACTGCACTTGAAAATACTATAAAGCCAAGAATTATAGATTTTAATATAGATTTATCTAATGATGGTATTGAAGATAATGCATATGAGTTTTTTAAAAAGATTGAGAAGATCCATATAGTTGCTTGTGGCACAGCTCTTCATGCAGGGAAGGTTGGCGCAAGTGTATTTCAAGATGTGTTAAATATTCCGGTAGATGATTATATAGCATCTGAATATAGATATAGTAATACTTTAACCAACGACAAAACTCTTGTTATAGTACTTTCACAATCTGGAGAGACTATAGATACTCTAGCTTCACTTGAAAAAGCAAAATCTAAAGGTGCCAAAGTAATATCTATAGTAAATGTGAAAGGCTCAACTATAGCAAGAAACTCTGATTATGTGTTATACACTCATGCAGGTCCTGAGATAGCAGTTGCATCTACTAAGGCTTATACAGTGCAGGTAGCAACTATATATCTTTTACTTACTAAGATCGCAAGTGTAAGAAGTGCTATAGATAGATCGTATGAAAAATCAGTATGTGAAAACTTATATGCATCTATTGAAAATATAAAGACGGCTCTTCAAAAAGAAAATGAAATTAAGGATATCGTCAAGTATATATCTTCATCTCATGATGCATTTTACATTGGCAGAGGACTTGACTATGTATTTTCTCTTGAGGGCGCTCTCAAACTTAAAGAGATATCATATATTCATACGGAAGCATATGCTGCAGGCGAGTTAAAGCATGGTACTATAGCTTTGATAGAAGACGGAACTCCAGTTATAGCAGTATGCACACAAAGTGATATAGCAACAAAATTCTTATCAAATGTGAAAGAAGTTAAGGCAAGAAACGCTTATGTCATACTTATAATTACCGATGGTATAAAGTATGAAAAAGATCTTGCAGATATAGTTATAAAGATTGATAAGGTTGATGATAAATTTTCAGTATTTCCAGTTGCAGTTATAACTCAACTTATAGCATATTATACTGCATACACTAAGGGACTTGATATAGATAAGCCAAGGAACCTAGCAAAGTCAGTGACGGTAGAATGAAAAATAGACAAAGTAAAATCTTCATAATCATAGTGATATTACTTTCAATTGCTACCATAGTTTTCAGTCACTATATGCCTCAGATGGCGTTTTCAGTTAGAAATGTCTTTTCGAGTTTTATCGTGCCAGTTCAAAAAGGTATCAACAATGTTGGCATGATTTTTGTAAAAAGATCTATGGATAGTACTGATTTAAAAGAGGCCAATGAGAGAATAAGAATTCTTGAAGCTGAAGTCGCATCTCTTTCTGAGGCCAATGGTGTCCTTCGCGCAAAATCATATGAAGCAGATAGGCTTAGGGAGTTATATGGCTTATCAGATGAGTATGACCAATATAAGAAAATTGCTGCACGGGTTATAGCAAAAGACACTGATGAATGGTTCCAGGTATTTAAGATTGATAAGGGAACTCGTGATGGTGTCAAGGTTGATATGAATGTATTATCTAGTAAAGGCTTATGTGGCATAGTTACATCAGTTGGATATAATTATGCGATAGTTAGGTCGATTATAGATGATGAATCTCGCGTGTCTGCGATGACAGAGCATTCTCTTGAAAGTTGCATGGTGGAAGGAGATATAACTTTATATAAGAATAATCGTCTTAGAATTACAGGTATAGATATGAATGCAGCTATAGTTGATGGTGATAAGATAGTTACATCCAACATCTCATCAAAGTTTTTGCCTAATATCTTAATTGGCTATGCAAATGATGTTACAGTCAATGAAAATCAATTATCAAAAAGTGGATACATTATACCTGTAACTGATTTTAAAAATATTACAGAAGTTCTTGTTATAACTCAACTTAAATCAGACAGTATGAGAGATAATTAATGATTAAGATAAGACATGGAAAAATTTCAACAGTTCTTGTTCACATTATAATTATAATGTTTGCATTTTTTATACAGACATCTATATTTCCGCTTATACCGTTCTTCAATGCATCGCCAAACCTTCTACTTATCATTACATTTTCTTATGGACTCCTGTATGGAGAGAGTATTGGGCTTATCACTGGATTCTTCTGTGGTTTACTTTGCGACATGTATTTCAGTGGCGTATTTGGATCATTTATGCTCATATATTCACTCATCGGTTTTGGCAATGGCATGCTCAATACTTCATTTTTTGAAGATTCTATAACGACTCCAATGTTACTTAGCCTTGCTAATGGTTTTATATATAATTTTTACATATATTTTGTTCATTTTCTTGTTAGACAGAAATTTAACTTACCATATTATTTTGTTAATGTAATGATTCCCAATGTGCTTTTTACTTTAATCGTGACTGTAATTGTATATAAGTTTATATATCGTTTTCATTTTATCTGGAAGAGATAGTTTATGAATATATTTTTATATGTTATAAGACAAATATTTAGAGGTGAGAATTCAAAGAATATTATAATCGCAATTATTCTTACGTTTGCTTTGACTTTTCTTATTGGTAGATTATTTGTTTTGCAAATTATAAATGGCGATTATTATGAAGAAAACTATGTCCAGAAATCAGTTAAGACTGTAACTATACCTGCAGCTCGTGGCAATATCTATGATCTTGATGGTAATATACTTGCTTATAATGAATTAGTTAAAAATGTAACTATCGCTGACATAGACGCATATAAGCAAAATAATCATGATATCAATGAAAGAAATAAGATGCTCCTTGCTCTTGCTAAGATACTAGAGAAATATAATTGCGATATCATATCAAGATATTTTATAGAGATTGATGATAACAATAAGTTTAACTTTACTACGACATCAGAAAAACAGCATAAGACATTTATAGCAAATATCTATGGAAGGCTTGTGTCTGACCTTGATGAGGGCAGGAATTTCCAATTTAGGTCTGATCTAACTGCAAAGGAAGCATTTGAATACTCTAAGCATAGATATGCTATGGATTTTATAATTGATGATAATGGAGATCCAATAATTATATCTGATAGAACGATGCTTGATATGATAGGAATCCACTACACTATGAGACTTACTTCATACCAGAAATATCAACCAACTACTATAGCAGAAAATGTAAGTAACATGTGCGCATCGGAAATCCTTGAGAGTATCGGTTTGCTTAAAGGCGTCAATATTGAAGAGACAAGTTCAAGAAGATATAATTATGCAAAATATTTTGCTCATATCATAGGATATGTTGGTCAAACTTCTGAAGATAGGATAGACGAGTTGAAAGAAACCAATCCACAATATGATATCAATGATAAGGTTGGACTTCTTGGTATAGAGAAATCTATGGAGCAATATCTCTGTGGTATAAAAGGTTATAGGAAAATCGTAGTTGACTCGAGCGGAAAGATATTAGAGACTTTAGAAGAACAGGAATCAAAAGCTGGCGCTGATGTATATTTGTCTATAAAGGCCAACGACCAGATTGCCAATTTCAATCTACTTGAACAGCGACTTGCAGGTATAATCGCATCAAAGATTGTTAATAAGGATGTATCTAATGCTCACCTTGCATCATCAAGCATGGAGATATCTGCCTATGATGCATACTATCATCTTATAGATAATAATGTACTTGATAAAGAACACTTCATGTCACCTAATGCACAGCAGGCTGAAAGAGAGATATATAGACTATTTCTTGAAGCTAAAGAAAGAGCAAAGCAGATTATATATTCTAACCTAATGGATCCAAATGCTGAGATACAAAGCAACCTAAGTAATACTGCACAAAATCTAACTGCATATGTATATACTTATCTTCACACTCACAACAATATCCTTATGTCAGATGCTATAGATAGAGACGTAGAAGAATATGTAAGATGGAAGGCTGATGATATCTCGCTTAGAGATTTTCTCATAAAGGCAATAGAAGAGACTTGGATTGATTCAACTAAAATCTATGCGAGCGAAAGATATGGAGATAGAGACACCATCTATAATAGTCTTGTGCTTTATATCATGAGCATACTTGATGACAATGAAGATTTTGATTTACTTGTATATAAATTTGCTATCAAAGAAAAATATATAACTAATCGTCTTCTCATCATGGCACTTTTTGAACAAGGTTTCCTACCTTGGAGTGATGTAGAATACGATAAGATATCTAAAGCTACTGATGAATATATGTATACATATTTCTTAAGGCTTGTCAGAGATATGATACTTAAACCATCAGACCTTGCGCTTGATCCTCACTCTGGTTCAATTGTAGTGACAGATGTCAATAATGGTAAGATCAAAGCACTTGTTACTTATCCATCATATGACAATAATCTTGTATATAATAGACGATATATGCAGTCGCTTAACAATAACAAATCTTATCCTCTTGTGTGTTGTAGCACTCAGACTCAGCTTGCTCCTGGTTCAGCATTTAAACCTATAACTGCACTTGCAGCGCTTGAAGAGGGTGTAATAACTAAAGATATTACTGTTAATTGCCCTGGTATATTTGATGAGATAGATCCACCTATAAAATGTTGGGCTTATCCATATGAACATGGCGATCTTAACTTAGTTGATGCTATAAGTAATTCTTGTAACGTTGCATTTGCAAAATACGGACACTATCTATCATTTGATGAAGAAGATAATTATAGTACCGATACTGGTCTTAGAGTTATACAAAAATACAGTAGGCTTTTTGGACTTGATACAAAATCAGGTATAGAGATAGAAGAGTTATCACCTACTATATCATACACTGACCCGGAGAGATCTGCTATGGGACAAGGCACTCATGCTTATAATAATGTTCAGCTTGCAAAATACACTGTAGCACTTGCAAATGGTGGAAAACTTTATGATCTATCTGTGCTTGATAAAGTAGTTGACAAACAAGGTAATGTACTTTTTTCTTTTGAACCAAAGTTTGTGCATGATTTAAATATAACTGAATCAAGTCTCGCGACAGTTTATGAAGGAATGAGAAAGAT
Source organism: Lachnospiraceae bacterium UBA3866 (assembly GCA_002392345.1). Classification (GTDB taxonomy): domain Bacteria; phylum Bacillota; class Clostridia; order Lachnospirales; family Lachnospiraceae; genus UBA3633. Next base: position 5,868 of record DGGU01000054.1, on the reverse strand, counting down.
GGTTACTGAAGGTATAGCAAGATATATATTCGCTTCACAAGGTATACAGATACTTGGAAAGACTGGTACCGCGCAAGAGAGAAACGATAGAACTAACCACGCTACCTTCGTATCATTTGCGCCTATGCATGCACCAGAGATTGCAGTCAATGTAGTTATACCTTTTGGATATTCTTCTGGTAATGCTGCAGCTCTAGCGAACCGTGTGTATAATTATATGTACGGAGTAACTTCATTCGAAGAGATACTTACGAAAGGAACTGATGATATAAAATCTATATCTGTATCAGAATAATGTTTGATCTCAATTTAAAAAATTATGGCTATCTACAACTTATTGTATGTGTGATACTCAATGTGCTTGGACTTGTATTTATCCAATCAAGTCTGGGAGGAAGAGCTTATTCTTTCATGTCGCAGCTATCAATATCTGTGGCATCACTTATGGTATGTATACTTATATCATTCTTAAATCTTAAAAAAGTTTTAGCTAATTATTGGATACCATTTGTCATATGCGTTATCTCACTTCTTATAGTGCAGATAATAGGGACTGCCTATGGTAGAAATTCTATAAGATGGATTAGAATACCATTTCTCAACATGGAAGTGCAACCTTCAGAGTTTGCAAAACTTTTTGTTATACTTTTCATGTCAAAATATATTGCAGAACAAGACACTCAGATTAACAAATTTAGAAATCTATTTATAACTACACTGCTTTTCGCAATACCATTTCTACTTATATTTATTCAACCCAATCTCTCGAGTTCTCTTATATTATTACTTATATATATATCAATGCTTTTTGCTTCAAAACTTAAATCAAGATGGTTCGTACTTTTTGGAAGTATATTAGCTATAGCTGTACTTATCCTATATGCTGCTGTTAGATTTGAATTTGTGGATAGGTTACCACTCTTAAGAGACTATCAGAAGAATCGTATTGTGTCATTCTTCACTCCAGGCGAGAAAAATGAAGCGCAGTTCCAACAAGAAAATTCTGTAATCGCTATAGGCTCTGGTAAACTTACAGGGAAGGGTATCAATAATGATCTCTCTAACTCTGTTAAGAATGGAAACTGGCTTGTCGAAGAGCAGAACGATTTTATATTTGCAATCGTTGGCGAAGAGATAGGATTTCTAGGATCTGCCACAATTATTCTTCTCTATATATATCTAATCATAAGTTGTATAGTTACAGCCTCGAAACAAAGAGAATATTATAAAAACCTTATCTGTATAGGCGTAGCAACATGGATAGGGGTTCAGGCTTTCATAAATATTGGCGTAGCTACATCTGTTGTTCCGAATACCGGTGTGCCATTACCTTTTTTTTCTCAAGGTGGTTCATCACTTCTATCTATATATATGGCTATGGGCTTTGTACTTAACATAAGGAGAGAAGCTACAATATAATGATTAGTTTAAAGAAAATTTCATGTGTCCTACTATCGTTAATCGTTGTCCTTATGACTTCGTGTAAGAGTAGTAGTATGTCATATAAAAGTAATAATCTTATGGATAATTTGTATCTTGCAAATACTGATACATATGCTACTGGCACTGCTAAAAATATTGTAATTCCTGATATAACAACTAATGAAGGGCTTGAGAGTATCGGTGCAGAGTCATATTTTATAGCATCAACTAATCGCTTTGATTCTGATTATACAAAGTATATGTTGCCTTATAAGAGAGTAGCTATTGCGAGTCTCACTAAACTCATGACAGCACTTGTGGTCCTTAAGAATTGTAAAAATCTTGATGAAAAATATTATGTTACAACTGAGACTGTCGACCTTGATAAAGATGTGTCTAAGGCAAATTTAAAAGTTGGTGACGAGATAAGCGTGCGTGACCTTCTATATGGGCTCCTCGTCCCATCTGGTAATGATGCTGCTATGTGCCTTGCTGAGAATCTTGTCGGTAGTTATGATAATTTTATCATTATGATGAATAATGAAGCTGAGATGCTTGGTGCAACTAATACTCACTTTGCAAACCCTCACGGGCTTGATTCAGATTATCATTTCTCTACTGCTTATGATTTATTTCTGATAATGAGAGAACTTATAAAATATCCTGAATTTCTTGAGATATCAACAACTAGGGAATTTAAAGCTAATATTAAAGGCAGTGATGATGTAGTTAGAACTGAAACTTGGCAAAATACTAATTTCTTCGTGACGGGAGAATTGCTCATAAATGACAATGTAAAGCTTTTAGCTGGAAAGACAGGCAGTACAGAAAATGCCGGATACTGCCTTGCGCTCTATACTCAAAATAAGAATTCTGGCGATGAATATATAAGTATAGTTTTAAATGCAAAATCAAAAAGAAATGTATATTATAATTCTAATTCGCTTTTTGGATCGATGCCAGATTAACTATTGAAACTATGAATGAAAAAACAAAAGACAATGTAGAAAAGAAAAAGAGATTTAAGCCTTTACATATATTTAGAGTATTTTTTGTCATCTTAATTATTATACTTATATATATAGCTACTAATTTCATTAAAATCTTTAATAGAAAAACTATAAAGTATTATGAAGTGACGAGTGGAGAGATAGTAAATGTAGATAGACATACAGGTATCATATATAGAGATGAACATGTTGAGACAAGTACTATAGATGGCAACATTAGTTTCTATGTTGTCAACGGTGAAAGAGTCAATCGTGGTGCCCTCATATATAGTATTGGTGATGCTGAAAATGTATTTGAAAAATCTACTCTTAATAATAATGATAAATTACTCATAAAACAAAATGTAAAAAAATATGTAAATAGCATAACAGATCTTAATTTTGCCAATATATATAATGTGAAGCATAACATAGATAATCAACTTGATGAGATTAATATAGTAAAGCAACTTGAGAATAGTAATTTTGAAAATGAGATTGATGCCAAGACCAAAGGATATGCAAGATATGCAGGTCTAGTATCATTTATAATTGATGGACATGAAGATGAAAAATATGATTCATACACCTCTGATTCATATAAAAGATTCGACAATACTATCATTAATAATAAAGATAATGTTGTTAGTAGTGGAGACCCAATATATAAGATCATATCAGATCCGACATTTAATATAGTTTTTGATAGTGATTACAACTACGATAATAATGCAAATAAGCTTGTTAATATAAAATTCGTCTATGAGGGACTTAATGCAAGTGGCCGTATATCTAGTTTTATAGGATCTGATGAAAAAAAGCATTTTGTCATATTGGTAGATGAATATCCAGAGAGTTTCATAGATAAGAGGGTAGTTGAATTTGAAATAGAAAATAAGAAAATTACTGGTCTTAAGATACCGATAAGTTCTATTATATCTAAGAATTGTTATGTGATACCTAAGAATATGCTTGAGAAGGATTTTGAAACTGATGAGAACATATTCTATAAGTTATCATATGATGGAGAGAGGATCAGAGTTAATTGTAATATATCGAAAGAAGATGATAATTACTACTATATATCTATAGACGACTCTCTAAGCAGTCTTAAGTATGGTGATGTGCTTACCAATCGATATAATGATATCTATAGTTTAAGCACTGTAAGAAAGCTTGATGGTGTCTATAATCTCAATAAAGGCTATGCGGTATTTAAAAATGTTGATATTATAGATAGGACTAATGAATATGCGATTATAAGAAGTAGAACCGCAAATGGTGTGTCATTATACGACCATATAGCATTAACCGCAACTGATGTTACAGAGGGAGACCTAATAGCTGATTATTAATATATACAAAATTAATGTTTTTATGATATAATAAAGGGCACCTCGAAAAACTCCGTTTTTCGAGTGTGTGCCCAGTTGGAACCTTAAATTCGTCGCATTTTATGAAAGCAAGCTTTCAAAATGCTCCTTTTTAGAGGTTCTCTTAAATGCTAATTACTATTATACAATTTTTGGAGGTAATATGAGTATATTTAGTGATGTTAAAAAAACAGTTAAAAATATCTTCAGTGCCGACGATGATATGGTATTTGAAGATGAGAATGAATTTGAAGTAGAGACAAAGAATCCATTTCTTAAAAAGATGAGTGACAAGAAATCAAATCAGGCTGTAAAACCACTTACAACTGCTTTCGATCCTGATAATCATGGTTTTGTCATGGCTAAAACCAACCAAAATAATAATAGAAGGAATAATGGCAAGATTCAAATCTATGTGCCGAAGACTTTTGATGAGGCCTTTGCAATTATAAGAGATGTGAAAGCTGGTTTTACTGCGATGGTCAATGTAGAGACCGCAACTCCACAGATTGCACAAAGACTCGTTGACGTAGTGTCTGGTGCTATATATGCGCTTGATGGAGAGTGTAAAAAGATGGGAGAGAAACAATACATCTTTTCACTTTCTGCTGAAACTATAGGTGCGTATGATTATCTTCCAGTAAATGGCGATCAGACGCAAAATCAGACTCAACAAGGTTTCAATTTTATGGCACCATCTTTTGATTACAAAATGCAACAAAATCCTATGCCTAATTCTCAAAATCCATTTCCTGCGCAAAACTATCAAAATAATTTTAACCAGAATAATTTTAACCAAAATAATTTTAATCAAAATGTGCAGAATCAAAATATAGAAAGAACTGCTATGGACATGCAGAGTTTCTATGTCCCACCTAAATCACAGTTCTAAAAATGCATAAAAATGTATTAAAATATATTTTATTTTTTGCTATAAGTATAGTGCTTATACTTATTGACCAATATACAAAATACCTTGCTAAGATCTCACTACAGAATAAACCTCCATATGTAGTGATTAAAGATGTCGTTGAATTAGTTTATACGGAAAATGAAGGCGCTGCCTTTGGAATTTTACAAGGTAAGCAATGGCTATTTTATGTATTAACTGTAATTATAATCATTGCTATACTCATAGCACTCTATAAACTAGATTTTAATTCACATAATATAATATATTTTATATTTTTTACTTTACTTTTTTCTGGAGCCATTGGTAATTTTATTGATAGAGTGAAGAATAGATACGTTGTTGATTTTATATATTTTAAACCCATCAATTTCCCTGTATTTAATTTTGCTGATATGCTTATAACTATAGCTTGTATATTAATTATCATAGCTACACTTACTATATATAGAAAAGATTGATATGGAAATCCTTGTTGACAAAGCTGAACTAGAAAATATAAGGCTTGATGTATTTTTAAAAGATCATTCTGATTATAGCCGTTCATATATTGTAAAAATCATAGAAGAAGGGCTTGTCAAAGTTTCGGGAAAAGTCATCACGAAACCATCATATCTCACAAAACTAGATGATTTTATAACATATGAGACTTTGCCTGAAACTATAATAGAAGCAGTGCCAGAAGATATACCGCTTAGCATATTGTATGAAGATGAAGATATACTTATAGTAGATAAGCCACGTGGCATGGTTGTTCATCCTTCAAATGGCCATCAAAACGGAACTCTTGTCAATGCCGTTATGTATCATTGTAAAGATAAACTAAGTACAATAAATGGCGTTATAAGACCAGGTATAGTTCACAGGATTGATAAAGATACTTCAGGTGTGCTATGCATTTGTAAGAACGATATAGCTCATAAAAATATATCAGAACAATTTGCTAGTCACACTAATGTAAGAAAATATAAAGCTATAGTCAAAGGTGTTTTAAAAGATGACGAAGGGCTAATTGATGAGCCGATAGCTCGTGATAAGAAAAATAGACTTAGAATGAGCATAGAAAAGAATGGCAAAGATGCGAGAACTTTATATAAAGTTATAAAAAGATATGATAATTATACATATATAGAGTGCGAACTTTTTACGGGAAGAACTCATCAGATAAGAGTTC
>DGGU01000055.1 GCA_002392345.1 Lachnospiraceae bacterium UBA3866 | reverse complement strand
AATATAGCAAAGGCAGGATTCTTCTCATCAGATAGAACTATAAGAGAGTATTACGACGAGATTTGGAAATAATATAAAAGCGCTCGCATAGCTCGCGCATACGTTTTGTATGGGGGACGAGTTTTGAGAGCTAGCATTGTAGGGGCGAGCACTGGAGCACCCGAGCGTTCATGAACGAGTTTGCTTATAAACTCAACTATCGAGTGAATGTGAGGAAGTGCCCTTGGGGTGCACTGTGAGCAAGCATTGTAGGGGCGAGCACTGCGAGCCCGAAAGGAGAACTTTATGCAACAAAAAGAATGTATAGCCATGCTACTAGCTGGTGGTCAAGGTAGTAGGCTAAAAGCACTAACAAAAAGAATTGCAAAACCTGCTGTATCATTTGGAGGCAAGTATAGAATCATCGACTTTGCACTTTCAAATTGTATCAACAGTGATATCAATACCGTTGGTATACTTACTCAGTATAAGCCATATCTACTTAATTCATATATTGGCAATGGTGAAGGCTGGGATCTTGATGGACTAAATGGTCAAGTAAGTCTCCTTCCACCATATTTTACAGAAGAGGGTGGTTCTTGGTATGATGGCACAGCAGATGCTATATTTAAAAATATTGATTTTATAGATAGTGTCAATCCAAAATATGTGCTCATACTCTCTGGCGACCATCTATATAAGATGGATTATAATGACATGCTTCAGTATCATAAGAAAGTAGGGGCTGACCTTACAGTATCTGTTATCAATGTATCAATTGAAGAAGCAAGTCGTTTTGGTATTATGTCAGTTGATGAAGAACTACATATAACTAAGTTCACAGAGAAACCTAAGAAACCAGAAAGCACTCTTGCTTCTATGGGTATATATATATTTACTTGGTCAGTTCTTAGAAAAGCACTTATCGAAGATAGCACTGATAAAAAGAGCGAACATGATTTTGGAAAGAATATAATTCCTAATCTTCTTAAAGAAGAGAAGAGGCTTTATGCTTATGAGTTTAAAGGGTATTGGAAAGATATAGGAACTATAGATAGCTATTATGAAGCTAATATGGATCTTCTTCGTGACGATCCGCATATAGATATATTTGATAGAAATATGAGAGTATATTCTAACTCTAATATCTCACCTCCACACTTTGTAGGTAGCACAGGCAAGGTTGAGAAGAGTCTACTATGTAATGGATGCGTAATAGATGGCAAAGTCACAAACTCAATTCTTTCTACCAATGTAGTTGTAGATAAAGGCGCTGAAGTTATAGATTCGATACTGCTCCCTAATGTCCATGTCATGGCAGGTGCCAAAGTTGTAAAAGCAATAGTAGGTGAGGGCAGCGTCATCTCGGCGAAAGCAAAACTTGGATCTACAGCTAAAAATGCCGAGATCGCCTTAATTGGAGATAATGAAATATACAAATAGATAGCGCTCGCGTAGCTTGCGCATACGTTACTATATAGGCGGCTACTTTGAGCCCCGAAGGAGAATATATGGAAAGATTAGCAGGATTAATATCAGCAAATTATAATGATGCAAGGTTTGGAAAACTTACAGCACATCGTCCTATAGCTGGTATACCATTTGGTAGCAGATATAGACTTATAGATTTTTCACTTTCTAACATGGTCAATAGTGGTATGACTTCGGTTGGTTTAATTACACCTCATCTTTATCGAAGCCTCATGGATCACCTTGGCTCAGGAAAGGAATTTGGATTGTCAAGAAAGACAGGAGGACTCTATATACTTCCAGGTTCAACTTATGGTTATGACCTTGGCAAAGGAAAGTTTTCTATAAGAGATTGCAAAGGTAACATGCAATTTTTTGAAAGAACAAGATTTGATAGGTTGGTTATGTCTACATGCAGTAAGATATACAACATAGATTATCGTGATGTAGAGAAGTATCATCTTGAGAAGGAAGTCAATGTGACTTTTGTCTACAAGAAAAATATGGATGCAGATGTTGGGGATATAGTTATAGACTTTGATGATAGAGGAAGAGTTAAGGCTTTAAGAAGACTTAAAAAGAAAGAGAAGAAAGCAAATCTATATCTTGATAGTACTCTTATCGACAAAAATGTAATTATAAGAATCATAGATTGGTATAAGGATAATAGTTACATGGACGTCATTGAAGCTATAGCAGAAAATCTTGGAAGATTATCTGTTGCAGCTTATGAGTTTACTGGTTTCGCTCGTTCTATCAATTCTATCAAAGATTATATGGAAGTATCTAAAGAACTTCTTGACAGCAAGGTCATGAAAGAACTCTTTATGGGAGAGAGACTTGTGCACACTAAGATTCATGATGCAGCTCCGGTAAAATATTTCGAGACAGCAAAAGTTAAGAACGCTCTTGTTGGAACTGGATCTATAATCAAAGGCGCTATAGAAAACTCTATAATATTTAGAAATACTTACATAGAAGAAGGTGCTAAGATAAAGAATTCTATCATTATGCAGAAATGTAAAATAGGTGCTAAAGCTATACTTGAGAATGTAATATGCGAAAAAGGAGTAGTGATTGAAGATGGAGAAGTACACAAAGGTACAGCAGGGAAGCCTGTCATCTTATCAAACGATTAAAGATACGGGATCACAAAGCCTACCAGTAAGTGAGGTAGTGCCTAAAGATCCACCTATTAAGGTTCTTTTTGCTGCATTTGAAGCATCACCTTTTATGAAGACTGGTGGGCTCGGTGATGTAGCAGGAGCTTTGCCTCGTTATCTATGTGACATAGGTGTAGATACAAGACTTATCATGCCACTTTTTTCTTCGATAAAAGAAGAATATAGAAAGAACATGGTTAAGCTTGCAGAGTTCTATGTGCCTTTCAGCTGGAGAAATCAGTATCTTGGATTATATAAACTTCTCTATAATAATGTAACTATATATTTTCTTGATAATGAATATTATTTTAAAAGAGATAAGGCTTATGGATATTTTGATGATGGCGAGAGGATAGCATTTTTCTCTAAGGCGCTACTTGAATCTATAGAGTATATGGATTTTAAACCAGAGATACTTCATCTAAATGACTGGCATACAGCTCTATCTGCAGTCTACCTTCGCGAGATGTATCAAGGGATAGATTATTTTAGAAACATGAAGACTATATTTACTATACATAATCTTAAGTTTCAAGGGAAATTCGACCCTAAGATGCTTAACGATCCAATAGACCTTGAGAGATATCCTAATGCAAGAAGACAGTTGCTTGAACCAGATGCAGTTAATTTTATGCTTGGTGCACTTAACTATGCTGATTATATAACGACAGTAAGTCCAACCTATGCAGAAGAAGTTAAGGATGCATTTTTTGGAGAAGGACTTCAAGAGGTATTCAGCAGAAGGTCAAGTATTTTTAGAGGCATAGTCAATGGCATAGACTATGATGTGTATAATCCAAAGACAGATAAGAATATCTTCACAAATTATGATATAGACACATTAGCTGACAAGAAAAAGAATAAGAAAGGCTTGCAGAGAGAACTTGGTTTAGAGGAAAGAGATGATGTGTGCGTGATAGGTCTTATAAGTAGACTTACGGATCAGAAGGGTATGGATCTACTTTGCCCTATATTCGAAGAGATGATGGATACTCTCGATGTACAGTTCATACTTCTTGGTCAAGGTGATAAAAAATACGAAGAGACATTTAGATTTTTTGAAAACAAATATCGTGGCAGGGTTAGTTCAAGTATATGCTTTTCGGAAGGTAGATCGAGAAGAATATATGCAGCGAGTGATCTCCTGCTTGTACCAAGTATATTTGAGCCATGTGGCTTAAGTCAGCTTATAGCTATGAGATATCTTACACTTCCTATAGTTAGAAAGACAGGAGGTCTTAAAGATACAGTTGAACCATACAACAAGTTCACGAAAGAAGGCACAGGTTTTGCCTTCCAAAATATCAATGCACACGAATTACTTTTTACTATAAAGGAAGCAGTGACACTTTATTATGATGACAAAGAGACATTTGAGAGATTAATAAAGAATTCAACAAAGCAAGATTATTCGTGGAAGACATCCGCAAAAGAATATAAAAAACTATATAAAGAATTATTAGGCAAATAAGACGCCTGTGTAGCTCGCGAATGCGAGCCTTAGGAGGAGACATGAAAGTATATTATAATTCAAGAGATGAGTTCTACAAAAAACCATTTGGTGCAGTAAAGACCGGAACAGTAGTGACATTTAAAATCCGTGTGAGTGAACACAAGGAAGCGTTTAAATGTTATATCGCCATGTGGAAGCAAAATGACAAGCTGCCTAATCTCGAGATGGAAAAAGATAGTGTAGAAGAGAATGGCGATGTGATCTATAAAGCTTCGTTTAAGACTCCATCTGAACCAGCTGTCATATGGTACCATTTCGTTTTTGAAAGTTTTGATGAAAAATATTTCTATGCCAATAATGAACTTCAGTCAGGCGGAGTTGGCATGCTTACTGACTATAGCCCAAGAAGTTATCAGCTTACAGTATATAAAGATGATAAATCACCTTCTTGGTTTAAGGAAGGCATAGCTTATCAGATATTCCCAGATAGGTTTTATAGAGGATCTGACTTTGAACTTAGAAAAGAAAATACGATGAAGAGGGCCGAAGGGAAAGATCTTGGAAAAGTATTCGTTGATGATTGGAATAAAGTTCCTCGTTATGACAGGACAGGAAGTGGTGCTGTCAACAACTATGATTTCTTTGGTGGCACACTTAAAGGCATAGAAGAAAAGCTCGAATATCTTAAATCACTTGGTGTGACACTTATCTATCTCAATCCTATATTTGAAGCAAGAAGCAATCATAGATATGATGTTGGAGATTATAAGAAGATTGATTCGCTTCTTGGTGATGAAGATAGTTTCAAATCACTTGTAAAGGCAGCTAAGAAACTTGGTATAGGCATAATTCTTGATGGAGTTTTCAGCCATCAAGGAGCTGATTCAAAGTATTTCAATAAGTATAATAATTATGATACAGTTGGTGCTTATAATAGTGAAGATTCTAAGTATTATGAGTGGTATAGTTTTGATAAGTGGCCAGACAAGTATGAATGCTGGTGGGGAGTTATAGACCTTCCAAATGTTAAGGAGATGACAAAATCATATCTTGATTACATATGTAAGGATCACGATTCTGTTATAAAACATTGGATGAAACTTGGCATAGCTGGTTTTAGACTTGATGTGGCAGATGAGCTTCCTGATGAATTCATCGAAGAGATAAGACATGCGATGGATAAGGCCAATTCCGATAATATACTTATAGGCGAAGTGTGGGAAGATGCAACAAATAAAGTATCATATGAGAAGAATAGAAAGTATTTTATCAATGCATCACTTAAATCAGTTATGAACTATCCATTCATGGAGTCTGCTTTATCATTCATGAAGGGTAATATCTCATCATATGAATTAAAAGAGTTTTTCTTAAAACAGATGGAAAACTACCCTACAGAATATTTCTATAGTAATCTAAATCTTCTTGATAGTCATGATAGAGTGAGGGTGCTTACAGTTCTTGCGGATTCTCGTGATGTAAATGAGATAGATGACGATGCGAAATTCAACCATGGCATAGATAGAGATAAATATTTACTTGCAGTAAGCAGACTTAAAGCCCTTACAGTTCTTCAGTACACTGTGCCAGGTGTACCGCTCATATATTATGGCGATGAAGTTGGCGTATATGGATATAACGATCCATATAATAGGAAGACTTACCCTTGGGGTATGGAAGATAAGGGACTTCTTTCTCATTATGAAGTGATAGGCAAGATGAGAAATAATTCTGAGGTTATAAAAAAGGGTAATTTTAAGCCATTATACTGCGGCGAACATAGTTTTGTATTTGAGAGAAATTATAAGGATAAGAAAGTAATAGTTGTAATTAACAGAGGTATATTCTATAATGAAGGCGAACATATAGAGCTTTACGTTAACGGCAACAAAGCAGTAAGCCTTATAGGTGATGAAGTTATAGATATAAATGATAATAAATTAGTAATCGATGTATTACCACTTGGTTACAAAGTATTGGAGATAAGATGAGCAGAAAATTCAAGAAGTATTATATTGGAGTAGATGTAGGCGGAACTTCAATAAAGTTTGGGGTCTTTGGACAAAATGGGACTGAAAATAAGAAGTTTATAACAAAGTTTTCTGTGGAAACTTTTTTTAGAAAAAGAGATGCAGAGAGATTGATCACAAAAGATATCTTTAATGCAATTGATAACTATATAGAGATTAATGATATAGGGATGACAAAAAGAAATATCTATGGTATCGGTTATGCTATTCCAGGCCCAGTAGTTAAAAATACTGTAGTAAGGGCTGTCAATATCAATTGGAAGAAGAAATATGACTTGGTTGGAGCTACAAAGAGGCATTATGGAAAGAATGTCAATGTTATAGTTTTGAATGATGGTAATGCGGCAGCACTTGGCGAGTATAATTATTATCTAAAGGGCAAATATCAATCTATGTGTCTCATGACACTTGGCACGGCAGTTGGCATAGGAATAATCATAGATGGTAAACTTGTTGAAGGCAAGCATGGTATAGCAGGAGAGCTTTCACATCTTAAAGTAGATCATTCAAAAGATGCTTTAAAATGCAACTGCGGAAATTATGGTTGCTTAGAAACTGTAACAGGTGGTAAAGGTATCGCCAATGTCTACAATAGGATGTATCATACTAATACTGCAAAGGTGGCTACTGATGTTATATGGCCAGCCAGGAAAGGTAATAAGAAGGCGCTCGCGGCACTTGAGCATTCACTTGGTTATCTAAGTATAGCTATATCTATAATTATGCTTGTGTATGAGCCAGAGATAATCCTTATAGGTGGCGGTGTCTCGCATGAAGGCAAGTTTATAATAGACATCATAAAGAAGAGTCTAAAGGGTAAAGTCTTTATAACTAAAAAACTCCCTAAGATAGTGATAGCAAAACTTAAGAACCAAGCTGGAATGTATGGGATAGTATCAGAGTTATAAAATATAATAATTCTTGCAAAATGAATAGATTAAAAAAAAGCAACCATAAGGTTGCTTTTTTTATTCTTTCAGATACTTGCTTGCATCAATGAAGAAGGACACAACTACGAGCACTATTATAACTCCTCCGAAGAATCCTGCAATTACCGCTATATTCTGAATATTCTCGTAAGAGGTCTCTGAAAAGGTTATGAAGAGTGGGAGAAGTATTAATATTATTGCCCACATAAGCCTTAGGGCTTTATGAGGATTCTCGGTATTTTTAATATTTTTATACGAGTAATATGAACAAGTGAGAGACATCGAGTCAAGGCTCGTTGCAGTAAAGCATATCATTGATAGGAGCATTATAATTAAAACGATCTCTTTGAATGGTAGAAGAGACAGGGTCGATGTTATTACACTATACATATCGCCTGTGCTATTATATAGGCCGATAAAATCAAATACCCCTTTAGTTTGTTTTGCTATTGCAAAATTAGGAATGATTAGGAAACTCAGTACACTGCCAGGTATGGCAAAAAGATATCCGCCAAGGATAGTTTCCTTTATAGTTCTCCCTTTGCTTATAACTGAGATGAAGTAAGGAACAGTTATAGCCCAGGTAATCCAGTAGGCATCATAGAAGGCACTATAGTCTTGGGAGAAGGTGAACTTTCTACTTGGGTCGACATCTGTGAAAAGGAAAACCATTTTTTCAAGAGTCATACCTATCTGTTTAAATGAACTCTCTAGTATATATCTTGTCTCACCACCCATGAATAAGATGCAACCAACTAAAACGAGGAATACATAGATACATATTTTTGACAAGAACTCTATTCCCTTAAGACCGTTCATAACAGAAGTAGAATACACTATACATATTAGTATCATGAAACCGATAGTGACATATTTTGAATTAGCTACGCCGAAGACCTTGTTTAAGCAATTTGTCATGATAGGAACTGTGAAGCAGAGAGAGCAAGTTACGCAACAGATGATAACAACAAATACGAATATATCTATAATCTTTCCGGTAAGTCCATCGATGTGTTTGCCAAATAGTGGTCTCATTGATTCGCTGTATTTCTTTCTTTCGCGCTTGCGGACATGAATCATGAATCCAAATGCAACAGCAAGAACGAGATACAGCCAGAAGTTAGACCAGAAGAAGAGCGAATACACTACGCTGTAATTCATAGGATCAGAGAGAGTGTTGATATATGGTTCTTGAGAATAAAGAACCCATTCAGTATATCCGTAGTAGAGTACATCACCTCCCATACCACAGCAAAACATCATTGCTGCCCAGCCCCAAAATGGAACTGCTGGCTTTTCGTTTTTATCGCCGAGAACAATTTTTCCGTATTTCGAGAATGCTATATAAAATGATAGTAAGAAAACACCAAAGTTAACTACAAAATAAAAAAGTGATAAGGTGTCTCCGAAAATTGGGCGAATGATATTAAATATTGCATTCGTCTCGTCGGGTTTTAAAAAGAAAAAAGTGCAGAGTAGAACCACAACAATAAGTGGAACTACGACTACAGGGATATCGATTTTTTTAATTAGATTACTATTTTGCATTATTTGCAAGGCTCCTTTTTAATAGATATTTTATGATTTAGTCATATTTACAATAGTTGTCTTTAAGAATTTTGCCTATCATTTTCCTTGAGATAAAGATTAAAATCAATTATTGTAGATATTATGACAAGGATTACAATGATTGCTGCAGGAAAACCAGCGAGAATTGCAAGGTTTTGTATGTTGTTGTAATTTGAATTGGCAAAAATGATTGCTATAGGTAGTAGTGCGAGCAGTGTAGCCCAAAATTGCTTTACAAATTTACTTGGCGAATCATTGGGCGATAAATTTTTATATGAATAACAAGATAAAGTTAGCGATATTGAATCATAACTTGTGGCGCAAAAAAGTATCATGGAGATTGATATAATGGCTAAGGCAAAATGGCGATATGGCAAAGTGCTGATTTCAGAGCCAATTACCTCATATATGTTATTGTTATTAGCATATATACCTAAAAAATCAAAAGATCCTTTTATCTGTTTTGCAATAAAATTATTGGGGATGATAAAAAAACTTATAAGTGTCCCAGGTATTGCAAATAAGTATCCCTCAAGTATTGTCTGTTTTATGGTCCTGCCTTTGCTTATAATTCCTATGAAAAATGGAACTGTTATAGCCCAGGTCATCCAATATGCATCATAGTATATATTATAGTTCTGGACGAAGTCAAGTTTTTTTGTTGCATCAGTGTATGTGAAAAGAGGTATTAGATTATCAAGCATTACCCCTAGTTGTTGGAATGAACTTTCAAGTATGAATTGCATTTCGCCACCAAAAAGAAAAACATAAATTAAAAATATCAGAAAAACATATATACATACGTTGGATAGGGCTTTTATTCCTCTCAAGCCATTATAGAGAGAGGCACTATATATTGCAAATATTAAAAGTAAAATTATGATGGTTGTAGTATTGTTATCAGGAAAATTAAAAAGTTTATGAAGACAGTTTGTTATGATAGGAGGAGAAAAACACAGCGAACATGTTACAGCTGCTATAATAGCAATTACTGCGAATATGTCTATGGTTTTACCAATAATACCATCAACTCTATTTTTAAGAAGAGGTCTTAGAGATTCACTAAACTTTAGTTTTGATATTTTCCTTGTGTGCATCATAAAACCAAAGCATACAGCAAGAACAAGGTATAACCAATAATTAGACCAGAAAAAAAATGAGTGAGCTTGAGCCATATTATATGAATTCACAAACAAATTGTGTGGATTATCAAAGCTTTGAATGAATGGTTCGTTCATATAATATATCCATTCAGTAAATGAATAATAGATGATACTGCCTGATAATCCGGCACAAAACATCATGGCACCATATCCCCAAAAGGAAAACAAAGGTTTTTCGTCCTTGTCCCCTAATTTTATTTTGCCATATTTAGAAAAAGCTAAAACAAATGAGAATATAAATACTAATAAATTCACTGATAAATAAATTATACCCATCTTATCACTAAAAAAAGGCTTAGTATTATCAAAAAAAAGTTTAGTTTCATCTGGGTAAAAAAAGAAAAGTAATGAAAGGATTACAATAATAGTAAAAGGCACTATTAGTATGGAAAAGTCTAGTTTTTTCAGTTTGATCTTAAAAATATTCATAATCTCCTCTTGACATAACTGTTCAAATTTTGTATAATTTAATTAATATTGAACATTGTACCATACATAGTTATTTTTGTCAATATATTTTTATCGTAGTTAGTATGAAAAGATTATTAAATGGAAATGAAGCATTCGCATATGGGGCTATTGTAGCTGGAGCGAATTTTTACGCTGGATATCCTATAACGCCATCTACGGATGTATATGAATTTTTTGAAAACAATGGGGAAAAATACCATGTGAAGTTTGTACATGCAAGTTCTGAAGTTTCTGCAGTTAATATGATAATGGGAGCTAGTATAGCAGGCGCAAGAGCATTGACGGCAACTTCAGGCTGTGGTTTTTCGCTTATGCAAGAAGCTATATCGTATATGGCTGCTGATTTTGTTCCCTGCGTTATATTAAATGTCATGAGAGAAGGTGCGGGGTTAGGAGATATACCACGAAGCCAGGGCGATTATAATCAGATGACAAAAGGTGGCGGCAATGGAGATTATCATTCTATAGTTTTGGCGTGCAAAAGTATAAGGGACTGCATCAATATGCCTAGAATTGCATTTGAGTTATCAGAAAAATATAGAAATCCCGTGATTGTAACATATGATAGTGATATTGCTCATACAAAGGAAAGTGTAGAAATAAATATAAGTGAGATTAAGAATGATACGAATGAATTAGATTGGATATTGAATGGCAATAAAACGAATAATCCAAAACGGATTCAAAATATATATTATCATGATAAAGGGTATGATAATAATTTAAGAAATAAATATGAATTAATAGAAAAAAATGAGCAGAGATATGAAGAATATGAGACATCTGATGCTGAGATTGTACTCGTTGCTTTTTCTATATGTGGAAGAATATGTATCGACGTAATAAAAAAAGCAAGAGAAAAAGGAATAAAAGTGGGGCTGATAATTCCAATAACTTTATACCCGTTTCCACAAAATGCATTTAAGAAACTGAATTGTTGCAAAAAAATAATCATAGTAGAACTTAATATTTTGAAGCAGATGAGATGTGATGTTGAATATTATACAAAACAAAAATATGAGTATCATTCAATCAATAGTATGTCAACTTGCCCAACGGTTCTAGACATTTTAAAATATATAGAGGAGATGAGATAATATGTATGATCTGCTATGCGAAGGATGCGGACATCGAAGCGCAATGATGTTATTAGACGAGATTATACAAGAAAAGAAAATAAAAGAAAAAACAATTCTTGCGCTAGATGTTGCGTGCTGCTCATTACTGATAGATTTTGTAGAGTATGATTCTATTATGTGCGCACACGGACGTGTGCTTGATGTTACGAAAGGTTATAAAGAGATGAAAAAAGATAATGTGGTTATTTCTTATATGGGTGATGGCGCTGCATATTCCATAGGGATTGAGGAGATGATTCACTCGGCTAGAAGAAATGATGATGCTTTGACTATCGTTATAAATAATGGCCTTTACTCAATGACAGGTGGGCAAGTAGCCCCAACGTACATTGATTCTTCTAATCTAGGATTTAAGATTGAGGAGATTATTTCAAACTTTTCTATAACTTATCTTGCTCGTGCAGCATTATCTGATAAAGAAAATATTAATATTGCAAAACAATATATTTCTACTGCATTTGATAAATATATGGAAAAGGGTGGGTTCAGTTTGGTGGAATTATTGTCACCATGCCCCACAAATTATAAATTATCCCCAAAGGATGCTGCAAACATGATTAATGAAAAAATAACAAAAGTATATAAAATAGGGGAATTTGTAAATGCTTAGAGAGATATTGATAATAGGGATTGGCGGGCAAGGAGCACTAACTGTGGGGGAGATTCTCTTATATGCAGCCAAAAATAAAAATTATGGCGCTTCATTTTATCCATTTTATGGATCGCAGATGAGAGGAGGAGAATCTGGGTGTGTTGTGAAAATAGATACATCGGGTAGAGATGTACTAAACCCTACTATCAATTCACCAAATGATATTATATTATTAAGCGACAAGTTTTTTGATAAATATAAGAAATATGCTAGTGAGAATTCAAAATATTATCAAATTGATGAAATGGAATTAAAAAAATATATAGATATAGACATCAGAAAGAATTTTAATATTTTAATTTTAAAAAAATATGTCAAGCAATCAATGTTATTTACTGATGGCGAGATAATAGAAGCTATCAAAGAGAAGTTTAAGAAAGAAACAGTTTATAATAATAAAATTAATATATATAATGATATTTAGGAAAGAGGATTTTGTTTTATGAATTTTAAAGAATTGTTTAATCCTAGAACTATAGCAGTAATAGGTGCAAATGAGTCAGAGGGATTTGGCGGCGCAGTTTGTAAAAATTTGAAAAATGACATTGATGATGATAATAGAGTCTATTATGTTAATCCTAAAAGAGATATGTTATTTGGGAAAATCTGTTATCATAGTATAAAAGACATTCCAGTTGACATAGATCTTTTAATTATTTCAGTTAATAAAAAGTTGGTAATTAATGTTTTGAAAGAGGGCAAAGAAAAAGGCGCAAAAGCCGCAGTAGTATTTGCAAGTGGGTTTAGTGAAACTGGGAAATTAGAAGATACATTGCTTGAAAAAGAAATGTATAAAATTGCAGATGAACTTGATATTACTATCCTTGGGCCCAATTGCGCTGGGTTTTCAAATTATATAAACGGCATAAATGCATTTGCTTTTTTGTCGGAAAAAAGAGAGCGAAGAGGTAATATTGGTATAGTATCACAGAGTGGAATGATTGCTCTTTCTCTAATTGATAATCAGTATCCAAAATTTTCATATAATATTTCTTGTGGTAATGCGAATGGTTTAAAAATACACGATATAATTAATTTTCTTGTTGAAGATAAGGATACAAAAGTGATAGGATTATATATTGATGGAATAAAAGACTTAGCGGAGTTTGAAAAAGCAATTAAAAACGCATATAATAAAAGGAAACAGGTAGTTCTTATTAAGTCTGGATCTAATGATCGAACAAAAATAATTACAAAAATTCATACTGGTAGCGATGAGAAATTTACCGATGAAGAGTTTAATAAGCTGATTACACAATATAGTGTTATAAGATGCATGGATTTAGAGGAATTTATATACACAATTTCATGTGTATCTTGTTATGATAGGCTCCCGCACGGCAATAGAATAGCTTCCATTAATTTATCTGGTGGTGAAGCAGCAATTGTTGGGGAAGTGTCATATAAATTTGCATTTAATTTTCCAAGTTTTAATGAAAAGGTCACGGGTGAGCTTAAAGAAAAACTGCCTGAATATGCAAATATATCAAATCCGCTTGATATGACGGTTTCTCTCTCATATGATGTGGAAAAGTTTTCTAATACTCTTGAGAGCATAATGGTGCAGGATGATATTGATATGGTGGTGATAGGATATACCTTACTCAATCATATAGATGATCCCTGTATATATTATATGATAGAAGCCATAAAAAGAACTAAGGAAATATTAAAAGACAAAATAAAACCAATATTTATATTGTCTTTTATGTCTAATACAAGAAATCAGAAAATTATTGATAAACTTACCGAATTGGGCATTGTTGTTTTGCCTTCACCATATTATGGATTTAAGGTTATTGAGAATTTAATAAAACTTGCATAATGTATTAATGTAAAGTAAAATAATAATAAAAAGCTTTATTAATTAAAAGTCAAAATCGCATGAATACAAAGTTTTTAATAATGAGAAATGTATATGAAGATCCGAGCATAAGCCAAAGGGACATAGCGAGTGGCCTTATGATTTCGCTTGGCAAAGTTAATTCAATCATAAGAGAATTAAAGGATGAAGATTATATTGACTTTGATAGCAAATCATATAAGCTTACAGACAAGGGGGTAAAGGAAGTTAAGAGTCATAAAGTTGACATGGCGCTGATCCTTGCTTGCGGTATGGGACTGAGACTTGCTCCGCTTACTTATGATACACCTAAGTGTTTTATAAAATTAAAAGGTGAGCGGATGATAGAAAGACAGATAGAGCAATTAAAATCTGCTGGCATTAATAACATAGTTATAATGGTAGGATACATGAAAGAGAAGTTTGACTACCTTATAGACAAGTATAATGTAAAACTTGTATACAATCCTGACTATAAATATAAAAATACTTTATCTACTTTGTATCATGCAAGAAATTATATTAAAGGGAAGAATGTCTATGTCTGCGTTGCTGATGTATATATGACTAGAAATATCTACCATAAATATGAGATAGACCCATATTATATCGGTGAGTTCTATGAAGATTGTAAGAATGAATGGAGATGCGACCTAAATAATAAAAATGAGATAAGAGAGTTTATAGTCGGTGGTAAGAACGATTACTGTTTGGTAGGTCCAGCATTTTTAACTAAAGAATACCTTGATACACTGCTTCCACTAATTGATGAGTATTATAAGAAGACATCCACAGATAATTTTTATTGGGAAGATGTTGTTAGAGCTGAACTTAAAAATTTACCAAAGTTATCTCTATATAAAGTTGAAGCAGGAACTATCTATGAGGTGGATAACCTTGATGACTTGAAAGCATTTAACAATGATACCGGTGAATATGGTTCGGAAGCTATATCATTTGTTGCGAGGATATTTGGCATTAAAGACACAGAAATTAAAGATATAAATTGTATTAAAGAAGGTATGACTAATCATTCCTATAGATTTTTCTATGACAATATAGAGTATGTCGCAAGAATTCCTGGTGAAGATTCTTCATTTTTCATAAACAGAAAAGCAGAAGGTGAGATATTGAAGAAACTTGCTGATAAAAATATCACTGAAGAGGTTATATACTTTAATAAGGATAATGGATATAAGATCGCAAAATATTTTAGTGATGCAAGGACTGTCAATGTCGAGAATAAAGAAGAACTAAAGAAATGCATGGCGCTTTATAAGAGTTTTCATAATTTTGGTCTGAAGGTCAAAGCGAGTGCTGATATTAATGATATGATAAAAATATATACTGATCTTATAAGAGAAAAGAATCTATATGTGCCATATGAAGATTTTGAAGAAGTGTTAGATAATGCAAAAAAGCTTAGAAAATTATTGAAGAACGAGAATAGGCCTAAGGTTTTATGTCATGGTGATGCAAATCCTGACAATGTGCTAATAGTTAACGGCAAGTATAAACTTATAGATTTTGAGTATGGTGGCATGGCAGATCCACTTACAGATATAGCACTTTTTGCTGCCTATGTGCAGTTTGACTTAGAAAAGACACTTTCTTTATATAAGTATTACAAAGAAGCTAATGTAAAGGTTGAAGTCAAAGGCTTGTTACCAGAAAACGATGAGAAAGCAAGATATATTCTCATGGCCTATACAGCTTTATCAGGGCTTTATAATGCAGTCTGGGCTATAGTCCGAAGTGAACTATCAGGTATAGATTATGGAAATTATGGTATGAAGGGATACCGGCTCTTTAAGGATTACTATAAAATTCTTAAAAATTCGTAGTGGCTGTGATATATATGAAGAAAAAAATTAAATTGATAATTTTAGCGATTATAATTTTAATCAATCTTTTTGCTTGCAATATTATAAACACAAACGATAATTTTGCTTATGAAGTCGTTCTTGACAATTACTTTAATGGCGAAGAAGTATGGATACTTCAAAATCAAACTATCGCTCAGTCGCTTAATGCAATTATCAAAACGAATAATAACGACCTTATAATCTTTGATGGTGGTAGAAAAGGAGATGTAGAATTCTTATATAAGTTTATTAAAAGAAATGGTGGAAAGGTAAGCGCATGGTTTCTATCACATATACATGATGATCATGTCGGAGCCATATATGAAATTATAGAAAATCATAAGGACATAAAGATAGAAAATCTATATTATAATTTTGCAGACTTTGATTACTATTATAAGTTTGAAGGTGTCGATGCGGGGATAGTTGATATATTGCTTGCGGCATTTGGTGAAGCTAAGAGTAGGGGAACTATAATCCATGATGATATTAAGATGAAAGATATGATAGAAGTAGATGGCGTGAAAGTAGAAGTGATGAATGATCTATATCTACTTGACGAAGACGGACCAAATAACTCATCTATGGTGTATAAAGCTTACATTGGTGATAAGACGATGATAGTATTTGGCGACCTCGCATATGCTGGTGGGGAAAAGATATTAGCAGATAGAGGAGTGAGCCTAAAATCAGATATAGTTGTGATGGCGCATCATGGTAGAGGTGGAGTTGGAGAAGAAGTGTATAAGGCAGTAGCTCCAGAGATTGTCATATGGCCAACTACTGAAAAGATATATAATAGTGATGGCGGTAAAGTGACAAGAGAGTGGATAGAGGCATTGAATGTAAAAAAAGAAGTGCTCTCTTATGAGAACACTTATGTGATAAAGTAGAGTTTTTCGCTCATATGGATTACTGTTTTATTTTCAAAGGTTTTATTTCCCAATTTGCTTTAGTGTTAGTTAGTTTTATTTTCTTATGTAGGTGCCTATCCTTTGATATTACAAGTAGTGATGGGCCTGAACCAGAAATTAATACTACAGCGTCATAGTTTTTCTCAATAGTTTTCTTTATATAGTCATAATCCCTAATTAGCTTTTTTCTATATGGCTCGTGAACATAATCTTTTGAAATGTTCTTTAATAGTTTCATATTTCCAGTTTGTAATGCATCTACCATAAGAATGCTGTGCGAGATGGTGCTTATAACATCTTCTTTTTTGTATTTGTTTGGTAGAACCTTTCTTGATTTTTCTGTAGAAGTTTTAAAATCTGGTATCAGTATAGTAAAGTGAAGTTTATGTGATACTCTATATTTGCTACAATGATAACTTTTGTCTGTTAGTTTAGCTGTTACTGTGAGGCCGCCATAGATTGCAGGCGCAACATTGTCTGGATGTCCCTCTACATTTGCAGCAATGTTGAATATCTCGTCTTTATTTAATTTGCGTAAGCCACCATAAAGTCTATTCGCAGCCATACATCCTGCAACTATGACACTTGCAGAACTTCCAAGACCCCTTGATGCAGGGATGGTTTCTTCATAGTAGACATGGAAAGAGCCTTTTTTGCCTAGCATTTTCATAGTTTTTTGGAATGCTCGGTTAAATACATTACTTTTAGTGGTGTATTTTTTGTTGCAACCTTCTATAAGCATTGATTTTGCTTTCTTGACTTTATACACATTGCAAAGTGTATATGATATGCCGAGGCAATCGAAGCCTGGACCGAGATTTGCTGAAGTTGCAGGAATTTTAATTTTAATCATATTATCCTTCATATAATTTAGGGCACCTCGAAAAACTCCGTTTTTCGAGTGTGTGCCCAGCTGGAACCTTAAATTCGTCGCATTTTATGAAAGCAAGCTTTCAAAAATGCTCCTTTTTAGAGGTTCCCTTTATTAATATTGTCAATTACAAAACTCTTACATTTATTGTAATCAAGTGTCGTGTCAAATCTAATCTTCTTATCTTTAAGTGCTGATAACCCTTCTGGTATTGGCTCATTACTCAATTCATGAAGTCTTTCCATACATTCAAAGTCATCAATCTTATCTATATTGACATCAGTTACACATGGAAGAACTGATTTTACAAATTTATATGGGCTTGCAGTTGAAAGTATGACTGAAGGCTTAAAGGCGTAAGTTATATGACTGTGATCGATGGAATATTTGTTAAGGCAGGCATAAGCTATCGCAGTGTGAGTGTCGATGAGACGACTATCTTTTGTGAATGCTTCTTTTATAGCACGCTTACATTCGTTTTCATCTGCATAGTAAGCAACGAAAGTTTCTCTAATTTTAGAAAGGAGACCATCGTCTATCTTATACATGCCTTTTTTATTTAGATCATCCATAAGGCTTTTTACATAATCGGCATCATTTCCAGATAATAAGAATAGAAGTCTCTCAAGATTACTTGATACAAGGATATCCATAGAAGGAGAGATAGTTTTATAAAATTCTCTATTTTTATTATAGACGCCTGTATTTACGAAGTCAGTTAAGACATTATTGCTGTTGCTTGCTATGATTAATTTATCTATAGGTGTGCCAAGGAGTTTTGCAAGGAAGCCAGCAAGTATATCCCCAAAATTACCAGTTGGGACTACGAAGTTTATCTTATCGCCAAATTTTATATGGTCATCCTTTACAAGTCTAGCATAACTATATATGTAATATACGATCTGAGGAACAAGTCTTCC
>DGGU01000032.1 GCA_002392345.1 Lachnospiraceae bacterium UBA3866 | reverse complement strand
AACCTTAAATTCGTCGCATTTTATGAAAGCAAGCTTTCAAAAATGCTCCTTTTTAGAGGTTCCCTTTATTACAAATAAAAATTGACTAGATCCAAAAGACCTTAGTCAATCATTAAAAGTTTATTTCAAACAAATAAAGTCTATCAGCAAGATTATTTTTAATAACAATCTTATACATCAATCCTCCAAAAATTTATCTGAAATATATATTATAGAAAAATTTAAGACTTGATTAATTATATAATATTGTATCAAAAATTATTTTAAATATCTATACTTTGTAATCAATAATTATGTTATTTAATACTAGATTTATTGATTAGTTAATCACATCTAACCATGCTAACTATCTATGTGTATCATTATTGTTTATTAATATGTCACCCATAGGACTGGCCTAATACCATCATTCTCAAGAACAGTATCACCTTCTGAATGTATTTTACCTGCTAAACCCACATATTTGACATTTTGCGGAGTTGTTGCTGCATCCCTAAGCCAGAAAGAAGAATTGCCTTTATACCACACTTCTTTAGATTCTATAGTTATATTTTTTCTAGTTGCCTTTAAATAGGGTGTTATATGTGTAGCTATCCTCTTATTGTGTCCATTTGTATCTTCATATCCAAAATACTGTCTGCACTCATCTTCATCTAAAATGTATATTTTATCTGCACTTGATATATTATTACCAATACTGTCTTTTGTCATTACATTGGTCGTCAATATTCTTGCTTTTTCGTCCTCATCAAACCATGCATTATAACAATCTTCATTGATGAATCTTCTTAGCTCAGAGTTATTCCAAGTGCTGTCAGTACTGCCTAAATTAAAATTATAATTTTCAATAATATTTTTTGACATTAAAAGCGCGCTATTACCCTGCCTATCAAGCAATATCCACTCTATATCTTCAAATCCATTACCAAGCTCGCCATCAATCTCATAATGTCCAAATGTAACTGTATCCATATAATCAATAGTTGTGTCGACCGAATATTCACTTATTGTTCTCATCGATCCTAGTTTCATATCCATTGGCAATTTATAGATATCATCTTCGTTTAACTGTTCGTTGGAATTACTATTGTCATACTGATCATCAATTATCGGTATATTGTCCGGTGTTATTTTATTATCTAACATTGTAGTTGGTTTTCTCATAATAAAAACTATTACCAAAACTACAATCACTAGTAAGACAACAACTATAGGAATAACGGGGTTTAATTTTTTTCTTTCTTTGCTACTTTTGTTCCTCTCATTGCTCTCTATTTCTACATTGCTATCATCAATTTTAAAGCCACACTCTCCACAAAATAAATCTCCATCTTTAATTTCTTTTCCGCAATTGGGGCAAAACATATAAATCTCTCCTTCATTAACCTATTTTATGGGCACCTCTAATAATTTATCCATATAGCTGGTCTTACACCTATAATATCTCTTTCTACAAAATACCCCTCCGCATCAACATTACCATCTTCTTTTACATCAGCAGCGTCATATGTTTCTACACCTGTTGATCTAAGCCAATATGGACTAAAACCTCCACCATCAACTTTCAAAGTGCCATTGTTTATTGATTTAGCATATTCAGTGCCACGAGTAGCTATAATATTGCCAATATTATAATAATGACCATTCAAAGAGCCATAACCAAAATACTCAAAACACTCTTCTATACTAAGGAGAAAAACTTTATCTCTACTTGAATCACCGCCTGTACCATATAAACTATTTTGATTTGTAAAAACAAGAGTATCCATTATCATATTCTTTTCACTATCATTAAATGCACTATCGTAGAAATATGAATTAAGCCACTGTCTTATAGTACTTGTACTCCAATACACATTGCTTCGAACTTCATTATACTTTTTACAATCAAGAATATATTTAGATAACAGAAAAGCCTTTCCATTGACACTATCTTTCTTAAGCACAATCCATTCAATTGGTTGATAATTATTCCCCTGTATATAATTTCCAAATCTAACTGTATCCATCATATCTATTGTAGTATTACTACCATAATCACTTACAACATTGGCATATATAATCTGTGATGTCAATTCATTTGTTGCATTCGCTGATATATTATCTTGGTTTGAATACTGTATGGTACTAGTTTCTTCTATATAATATGAATTATCTTCAATCGTATTATTATTATTTTGGTGATTATAATCTACCGATTGTCTCATCGCAACATTGATGTCAGATTTTGATTTATTTCCAAAATAAAAAGCAAGGCCTCCTATTATAGCTATCACTACTACTACAGAACACACCACAGGAGCAATACTTTTTTGCTTATTTATTTGTGCGCTCTCTGTTCCTGCATTATTACCATCAATTTTAAATCCACACTCGCCACAAAACAAATCACCATCTTTAATTTCATTCCCACAATTAGGGCAAAACATAATATCGGTTTCCTCCATATTTATTTAAGTTCAATATTGTTAATCTTTACACTATTCTCACATCTTGCTTAATATTTCAGTTTTTTTGTTATCATATTCACTTTGTTCAATTAATCCAGCATCAAGAAGCTCCTTTAATTTTTTTAATGATTCCATTGGATCACCTTTTTTATTTTGATCGTTACCGCTATTAGAATCATTTCTTTGCTGAAATCTTCTACTCTGATTGCCCCTTGTGTTTTGATTCG
The DNA here is from genome assembly GCA_002392345.1 of Lachnospiraceae bacterium UBA3866. Lineage (GTDB taxonomy): Bacteria > Bacillota > Clostridia > Lachnospirales > Lachnospiraceae > UBA3633. The sequence continues at coordinate 22,395 of DGGU01000032.1, read as the reverse complement.
CACCGTTTATTGCATTGACAGTCGGAGCAAATACTTGTTGAGCTATAGACCCAAAAGCACCAGCGGCTCCTATTCCCATACCAAGCCCTGCTCCAGTAGCAGCTGCTCCACCACTATTAGGATTATTTGCTAAATCCTTAAGTAAATTATAACCTTGTGTTTTTGCCCAATCATCTCCAAGAATCTCGAGGCCTGATTTATCGCCTTGATATCCTCTCTGTCTTGCAATCAATTCAATTTGAGAAGCATCAAGTGCATCATATTTAGTTGCATCTATATCTATTGCTTCAAGTGAAAACTTAACACACTCAAGACCATAATCACTCAATGCTTCATTTATGTTTGGTTCAATTTTTGTTGATAAATCATCTAAGTAAGCATCTATTCCTATTAATTCTTGTTCTAGACCATTTAAAAACTTTGACACAGCAGTTTTAATCTTTCCTTGTAATTCTGATGAAAAGTACTTATTTAAATCAATTTGTTCTTGTGATAACACATTATTACCTATTAACTTTGTAAGAAATAACGATGGATTTATTATCTTTACTTTATAGGCACCTCTCACTTTTGCATCAGTTCTTATACCCCACACCTTATCTCTTACTTGTATAGGTGAATCCGTACCCCACTTTATTTCCTCACTGTCTGACTTTCTTACGAAATAAACAACACAATTAAATGTTGATATTCCGCCAGAAAATGCATTTTTAAGCCTGCTAATAAAAGGATAATTTTTTGTATCAAGTTTATATGTGCCGTTTTCAAAAACCTGTTCTACTTTCCCCTCATTTATAAATATAGAATACTCACCTGGCATAACAATAAGTGTTGAGTTGTTATTAAAGTCTTCTTCTGGTTGTCTCCAAATTAGCAACTCTCCAGGACCTGAATTCTTTATAACATCAGTCCAGTGTTTTTTACCCCCAACATAATTTTGCTCGTTGGGGTTTCTATCAAATAAGCCCATATTTCCCTCCAAATTTATAATAATTCCATGTCCTGTTCAAATTTTTTTAATAATTCTCTACTATTTTCATATGAAATTACTGTTATTTCATAGTTTTTGCTAACCAGAACACTTAATATTATGTCTTTAATTATTATATCAATGCCAACTGCACTTATGTTATATGAATTGTATTTTTTTTCAATTACATCATAATCAAAATTATTTATATCAATATTAAATGTTTCATTCCCATCATCTGCCGAATTGTCCGTATCCATAAATTCAACATTCGAAAAATTATATTTTTTGCTCCTTATTAAATTTAAAAATTCAAATATACTTCTAAATGAATTTAAATTATTCGCTTCGTATTTTGTTACAAATTTTCCATTATAGTTTTTCTCAAAAATTTTCATATCGATTAATTAAATCTCAATTTAATCCTTTCATCTAATTTTTTTTCAGTTATATATCTTTCTAATTTCGCTTTGTATAATTCTTGCTTATTCGTTCTATTCCCTAAATTTACTACAATATCATATTGTCCTATTACAGCTGATCCAAATTCACCAATGTGGTCTTTTATTGCTTCTATGGTACAATGTGGTGCAAAATTGCCATCAGCAACTTTTATATTATGAACTATCCTTCCTTGCTTTTTATCAAATGCTGTATCATTATATGTTATATTTTGTTCTCCCACATGGCACTTCCTCGATTTAATTGTCGCTTTCTCATTATCATTCTTCATAACCTTTTCACCGTTTTTTGTTTCTATCATAACACAATTGTCATTCGCAACTTCATCTTCAAAACATGTTGCATCATTATTAATTAGATCTTTATTAACATGTACTTTTTCACCTGACTGAGCTAATGCATCATCGCCAGAATCTCTACTTACATCCCCAACTCTTAACGCTAATGTCGATAATACTAATCTGCTTAAATTATCATCCTTAGATGCATTTAATCTATTAAACCTTATCCCATTATTGTTATCATTATTATATTGCTCTACAGCAGCATCTAACACATCAAAACACGTATTCCAATTTTCTTTGCTATTTAGATTCTTGACTCCGGAATTAGATTTTGAATGTGCAAATGCAAGTATTGCCATATTATCAATCTGTTCATCACTATAACCTAATTTTGTATATTCATCTCTTCTCTTTAGTATATTGATAGCTGAATTTAAAGTATGGCTACTTCTTACATTATCAAACTCTTTCCTATCATTATTATCCTGTAATTTTATTTCAATCTTACCGTCCGCATCTCTTTTGGGTTCGCCTTTATCCATATAAACATTATATCCATGGTCACTCATCCCTGTATCATGGCTCATAGCAGCACCAACAAGTACTTTATAATCAATTTCGCTTCCGAATTTAACTAAATTTTCAACATTTTCTACATTGCTATAATCAAAACCACCATCAGCTGCCATATCAGCAAAAGCTTTGCCAGCCTCAATGCTCTTATAGGTTACTTGCTCAATATGTCCTTCGTTATGATCAGTAAAATACTCTCCATATGGGCTATTTAATGCAATATCCTTTGCTTCTTCTACGTCATTTTTTGTAAATTCTTTGATGCCAATAATTGCATCATTAATATCGTTTATTTTTTCTTTGTTATCATCGCCTTTATAAATTTCTTTTGACAAAAAATCTAAAGATTTTTTTAAACTTTCCTGATTATCAATCCTTACACTATTAATATCATTATTTTCTTCTTTATTGTTTTCAATATTATCAGTATTTGCTAAATCACCATTATCACTAAATTCTTTTAATTTCATATACCCTCATTTCACTAAACATCCATTTTTATTTCGTTTATATTAGGTTGCTGGTTATCCCTTTTAATTATTTTTTTATTTGAATCTATCGCAATTTGTTCAGATAAATCATTGGAATCTATACCATTAATTGAATCTTGCACCGCTTTGCTTGCAGAATCAGTTGCATCAATTATAATTTCTTTTGTTAAGTTGGATGCATCTTTTGCAACATCTGCAACCACCTCTATACCATCACCAACTATTCCAGCTGCTACATCAACTGCCTTTCCCAAAGCATTAAATAAATGGTCCATTCCTGCACCCATAACTATCTCCTCACCTATTTTTCTTTAAAAAATCTATTATTGCTTCATTCTTTATTGCAATTTTAGTTTCATAATATATCTTTCTCCACAGATGAACTATACAACATGTAAGCAATCTATCAGTTAATTCCTCATCATTCAATTCGTTTCTTATTAGTTTTGAGATACTAGCAAATACTTCTTTAACTTTATCAAATTCTTTTGTTTCAATATTGAAATAGTTAGCATATATCCTTCTTGCAACTTCTCTTCCTAACACTCTTATATTATAATCACAATCACTATCACATGATTTGCACACTTCACAAAATGGATATGGTCTAAGCTTTTCTTTTTTATCATTCCAATATGTAGATAATCCTTTTATACCATCGTCAGAAAGTGAAATACTAATATTATTATCTATTCTATAGTTCGGTGTTATGATTTCTTCAGCTTCTTCAAGTCTATTGAAGAATAGACATGCCTCGCCTGGTTTCAACTTCGCTAACCTTTGTATTTGGACTTCTGACATATTGCTACTATTACCTATTATTTGCTTATCTTCATTTTCAACAAGTCTAAATACAACTTTCATATCGGTAAGAGCAACAACATCTGTAGACACTTTTCTTGGCGACTGGTCAGCAATTATAAGTCCAACACCGTATGATCTTATCTCCGCAAGCATTCTTTTTACCAAGCCTTTAGCTATAGAACTTGGATCTGCCTCTCCTTCACCCGCACTTGAAGATGCATCAAGTAATACGTGAGCTTCTTCTAGTAAAATTACATTCTTAAGCCCACCTTCACCAACATAATTCGCATTAACATATGATAAGATTGATAAAAGGACTAAGGCTATAATAAGCGCTTTTTGATCAGAATTTTCTATCGCTGCAAGTTCTATTATAGTAGGCTTAGATAATAAATCTTCTATTGGTATAGAATAATAATTATCAAATAAATTTTTTAACCCTTTCAGCCTTACCAATCCTGCCCTGCCAATATTAGCGGCATCTCCGGTATATCCTATCTTTTCGAATGTACTTTGAAAAGATTTAATAAAGTCTTCAATGTTAAATATTTTTCCTTTTTCATCATTTATTGTATATGTATCAAGCCATCTAAAATCCGAATAACAATTATTAATAGTTTCTTCAAATATCTTATCAAGTGGAGTTACCATCGATACACCAGCTGCAAATGCTGTTTTTAAAGTTGATTTATAAGTTTCCAGTTTAACATTCTTCGGTGGCACAAATGGATTATATACAAACGGAGAGATAAAATTTTTCCCCGGTGTGAAAATTTGTAACTCAGGAATGCTTTGAACTAAGGCTCTATACTCATTTTTGGCTGGCTCTATTACTAAAAATGGTATCTTGTGATCTTTCCATAGCCTATCCAATAATCCTACCGAAAATGTTGTTTTGCCAGATCCAGGCGTTCCTACTACTAACATATGCTTTGCTAAATCATCTAACTTTATTCCTATATTATTGCTATATGAAGATGATTTTAGCTTGCCCAAAATTATATCACCTGTATCAATTAAATTAGCATTATATTTCTTACTTGATCTATTAGATTCATTTATATTGAGTCCTGCAGAAACCTTATCACTACCAATAGGCAATCTACAAAGTTGAGAAATCTCTTCACAAGTCAAAATATATGGTAGCCTATATAAAGAATCAGAAATTATTCCTGCATTCCATATACATTCATCTCTATCAATATCAGTTATAGTTTCAGACAAAGCGAATGGTAGTGCATATAAGTTATTTTCAATATCATATTCTTCTTTGTAAATATCAATGACTTTGAGATTTGCGGTATCGTCAGCATCTCCAGTTGAAACTTGACCATATAGTTTATTAATTATATTTTGAACGCTATCACTACTCCCATAAACTACAACATTAAACATAAATAGTGGATTATTTTTATGATCAGAATAATACTTATAATTTGACAAACAAGCATCGGCATTAACAAAACTAACATTTCCTATGCTTTGATCAGGAATGCCTCTTTTCAATATTTCAAGAGCCTGAAAATTTCGATCAATTTCTGCTTTTTCATCATCATAAAATATGGTTGGTATAAATTGAAAAGATATAGCTGAATTTGGGTTGTCAGTCAAAGAAATTATAATATTGCTTAAGTCATTAGTTGACTTTGGAAGCTGGTCGTACATATAGCAACATGGCATTAACTGATTTTGCAGATTTTCTACCCTTTCATTTTTAACTATTGCCTTTATCGAATTTTTGTTAACTTTAGACTGTTTTTCTATAAAATCATCAATTGGAATGTCTTTAAATTCATACTTCAACATCTGCAATGTTGTTTTTAATACATTTGATATTGAATTTATCGTATCTTTTGCATTTTTTTCATCAAAGTCAATTGCTCTAATCAATAAATCTATTCTAATATTTGCTTTAAATGTTTGATTTGTGGTTTCATATGTACTCCACAATATTTCTAAAGAGATACTTTTATCCTCATTATTATTTTGATTTATCGATTTATATATTTGATAAATTTCATTAAAAACTTTTGTAAATTCTTGTTTTTGATATTCTATAAGTTGAATTTCTGATGTAAAATCGCCAAAGATTACCTTGTGAGGTATGCTCACTATTTCTATTATTCCCAATGCTACAGTCTCGTTGCTTAATAATTTTTTTGTAGAAATAAATTCCATTTACAAATATCACAAGTTTGTAGGTTTTTCCAATCCTAATATTTCAAATATCATTGATATATCAGCATCAGATACCCCTGATGTTTTAGCTAGTTCAAGTAATTCTTGATATGTTGGTGATGTTTTCAAAAACTTTCTTTGGAAATAATCTTGTTTAATATAAGCCTCAAAATAATAATATATTCCTCTTGATTCAATTTGTATTGCAGCATTAGTATATTCTATTATTTTGTCTATAACTTCTCTCGTTTGCACAAATGGTTTTTTACCATTTAATAGACATAATGCTGCATAAAAATACATTTCAGAATTATCGAAATTATCTTCTATGGCCTTTTCAAATGCAATGGCAGCTTTTTCATACATTTTAAGTTTTAAATAACACATTGCTATTGATCCATTAATAGATGGATTTTCGGGGTCTTCTTTTAATATTTTCTTATATTCATTTGTATATTTATTTAATTCTGGAACCGACAAATTACTAATACTATTAAATGTAGTAACAACTATTGGTTTATGACAATATTCACATTCACTTTGCCCTATCGATACTCTTGCACCGCAACCTGGACAATTTAACTCAACTATCTGTGCTCCCATAAATTTTACCTATATTCTCCTTATATTCTTAATGTTATTTATATAAATCATTAATCATAATCTCATTTGCTTTATCATAGTCAAAATCTACACTTATAATCTCACAATTTTCTAATCTAACAAAACACTTCTTTAGTTCTTCTTTTATTACATCTTGTATTGGTGATAATAATTCTTCTATCTGTTCAGTGGCTCTATTAATAACTATACCGCCATTACTTCTAAATTCATTGACTAATAGTTCTTTTATTTTGTCATTTGTACCGCTAAAGCAATTATTATAAAATGATAAAGTCGTCCATGATTCTTTCCTTAAACTAATTAATTGCGAAGTAAACTTTTCTATATCTTCAACAACCAAATCTATAGACATCCTAATATTAATATCAATCTCATTATCAGTTAAAACTTTTTTTATTGATACTGGGAATGAAAATTCTGAATTCGCAAAATTAATCTTTGTATTATTTTTAATATAGTAGCATTCAAAATTATCATCTTGAACCAATCTATCATTTAAAACTTTTTTAAATCCAGCCCCTTGATTTATAAAAGCTGTTTCATCATCTGAAACAATGATTTGTTTTTCTTTAACATTAGGTATTTTCTCAACCCAATATAAAATTGTCCCGTTCTTATAATTACTTTTTATTGCAGTTAAGGCTGTAGCTATATTCCCTACTTTTTTCGATATCTCACTCGTCAGTCCATTTAAAAAACCGCTTTTGCTTTTTGTAATTTCGCTTTTTGTGCGTCCAAAAGAAGAAGCCTCAATTTTTGTTCCACATAATACACAAAATTTTCCTGTGACTTTCGCACCACAATTTGGGCAAAACTTATCATTAGTAGCCTGCCTTATTTCATTATTATTTTGAACTTCTAAAGGAGCACCACACTTGGTGCAAAACTTACCATTTTCAACTTCGTTCCCACACTTACTACATATAACCATACTTTCTCACTTTCTTGATTAGGGATAATCAACTCCGCCGTTTGGATAATGACATCTTTTAAGTCTATCTATACCTTTTAAAATACCTTTTATTACACCATATTTTTTTATAGCAAGTATCATATATTCCGAACAAGTTGGTTCATATAGACACCTTCCTCTTATTTCTTTTGGTGCTATTTTCTGATAACAACGAATGCATAATATTAGAAAGTACTTTAATAAAAACAAGCAAAATAATACGGCAAATATTATTATTAGATACATAATCATCAAAACGTTATCTATTTTTCTTATCTCTTATCTTTGCTATCATCCCGTCTATTGACTCATCTATTCCTGGTCTAAATATTGTAGATGTTGAATATTTTGAATTTGGTACATAAACAGAAAACCCTCTATATACACCGATTTTTTTTACTGATATATCACTACCCAGGCATCCAGATTTTATTTTATTTTCCCACTCATACACATCAATTGACTTTTCAACATTAGTGATATCTTTATAAAAAAACTCTCGTGTTTTCTCAGTCTTCTCGCTAGTTAAAAGATCTATTTCACACGAATAAACATATAACTGATATTCACCGAAATGGATATATATTGTAGAATAATATCTATTCCTAAACAAACCATCTTTCCCGGGAAATGAGAAATCTAAATCACCACTATAATTCGAAATGCAAATGCTTTCTATTTCTTTTATTAGATCTGAATCAATATTCAACATTTGCATTGATCGTTCTAACAATTGCATACTTTCTATTTTATCAAGAACTATTTTGTCAAACTCTTCATTTGACACCCCACTAGATCCACTACCGAAACTGCCTCCTTTTCCTTCAATGCAATCTGAAATATAAAACCAACATTTTTTTTGCGATTCATCTAAAAAACTAGTGGTCACACCTCCAAACATGATCGCTCTTTTTTCCGCTATTGCAGCTTTTTTAGCCGCGTGTGCTGCTATTGCAGAATCTGCAGCTTTTGCTACCATTTCTGTCACCATCCCCATATGCGTTCTCTCCTATTTTTAAATTTTATTTTGAATATAAATTATTGGCAAGGATTTCATATAATTCATGCTTATCTATAATTACATCACTCAATTCATACTTTGATAACTTTAGAGAATAATTTGATAGTTTATCATCAAGTTTTGATCTAATATCTTGTTCGCAACTCTGTATTTGCGCTCGGTTGTTTCTCAAATCAAATCCATTATCTTTTTTAATACATTCTAATACTATCATTTTTATAATTTCATGAATGTTTTCTTTCACTATTTTTTTTATGTCTTCTACAGTCCAATTATCATCTTTTATTGCTATTAGCGAATTAAAAAAAGTATCTATATCAATTGAATTAACTGTTATATTATAGTTTGCATTAACTTTTAACTTTTCATCATTATTAATTTTCATTATTGGTGTTTCAATGCATATTTCATAATCACTGTCTAAAGAAAAATCATTTAATACAAAGTAACATGAGAATTTGCTTCTAGTTGTAGTTAATGATTCATCATACTTAAAAACCCCTGTTCCATCATTCACAAAAACACATTCGCTTTTTTTAACTTCTATCTTTTTTTCATAATCACTAGGCAATTTATTTACTTTCCATATTACATCACCTGACTTCATGCCACTTTTTATAATGCCTACCCCTACGCCAAACCCACTATTCGCCATCTTTGAACTGATTGAATCAGCCTTAAGCGGAGATCCACAAACATCACAAAATATGCCTTCTTTAGATAACTGCTTACATACGGAACAAACAACCATAATTATTATCCCCCAAATAAAAAATCGTTATCTTAAATAACGATTTTCAAATCAAAAACTAATATATCTACAAAACAAAATCTAGTTAAATGATTATTAACCCCCCCCCGTAAGAAATTTGTAAGAATTTAGATTCTAAACTTTTGCCTTCCATTTTCTATTTATTGCAAAACTCTTTTAAAGAATTTTCTACCTCATCATAAAATCTATCTTTGGTTATATTGGTTCCATCATAAAGAGTATCAAGCCAAACATTAATTTTTTCTTTCAAGTCAAACTTATATGGCGCCTTTTCAATCTTCACATTGGAAAAATCAATTTCTTTATCATATAAATCTAAATTATATGTTTGCATTATATACCTCCTTTTCTTTTTTCTTTGCAAGCCGTGCAGAATAAATCCTTATTACATCATTATATCTTTCACAAAAACAAACTAGCAGTAAATTTTTATATAAACTTTTTCCCAAGGCATAGAATCTATCTTCCGTGGCATCTTCATTTGTATGGTTCACATCAATAATTCTCAACCAATGGCTATCATAAAATATCGTCTCTGCTTCCTTAAAATTAATACCATGTTTGGCTATATTTATCTTTTCTTTTTCTTCATCCCACGCAAATTTCATTTAGTACTCCGGTGAATATGATTTAGCATTAACTATATCTATATTATAAAAAATAACAATTTTTTTGTCAACTACGTGTTTGTATGGGATAGCGTCAAATATTTGTCGGTATTATCACCATTTGAAACAATATCGCATCATATTGAATTCTTTTATATACTATGATATTCTTATAACAATATTATATGAGGGGTTACCTTGATGAGAAAAACAATAATTATGCTTACAATTATATTGCTTTCTGTATCATTTTTTGTTAATAATAATACATTTTCTAAGGACACTAAATCACCGCAGTGGGTTAGTAATCTTGACATTGTCAAGGATAAAAATATTAGTCAGCTTTTTATAGTATCTGCAGATGATATAAACCTTTCAGAAGCATCTGTAACTATGCATAATAAAGACGAAAATGGCATATGGCAAGAAATTCTTAGTGTAAAAGGGTATGTCGGGAAAAATGGTCTATGCTATGATGCTGAACATTATGAAGGTTGCGGACAAACTCCAATAGGAACGTATCATTTCAATAAAGCATTTGGTATAGCTGATGACCCAGGATCAATATTACCTTATACAAAAGTTGATGAAAATATATATTGGTCTGGCGATCAAAGAAAAGGAATGCATTACAACGAAATGGTCAATATAAAAGAATATCCAAATCTTGATAAAAATGCAAGTGAACACATAATAGAATATAATACTGCATATAAATATTGCCTAAATATAAGTTTTAACAATAATGCCGAACTCGAAAAAGGCTCAGCTATATTCTTACATTGCTATAATGGCAATAGAAAGAACACTGGCGGATGCATAGCTATACCAGAAGAAGCCATTAAATTTGTATTGAAAAATGCAAATAAAGATACAATTGTCTTAATAGACACTAAAGATAATCTGGAGAATACTGCAAATTCTAATAAAAATGCTATAAACTTTTCAGATGATTCATCTGATTTTGTAAATCTAAGCGATGTCGTGCCCGATGCAATACTCGAGATGAGATACTATTCTACATACAATTTCGTTGGAAAAAGAATCAATGGATATGAAGAGCCGCTGGCTTTTTTGACTAAAGAGGCTGCCAAAGCTCTAAAGCATGTAAGTGATGACTTAATTAAAAAAGGATATAGATTAAAAATATATGATGCTTATCGTCCACAAAGAGCAGTCAACCACTTTGTCAAATGGTCAAAAGATCTAGATGATATTGCTATGAAACAATATTTTTATCCAACTCTTTCTAAAAATATCCTCTTCCCAAAAGGTTATATAGCAATCCGCTCAGGACATAGCAGAGGAAGCACTGTTGATCTAACTCTTTTCGATATGAAATCAGAAAAAGAGGTTGACATGAGAGGAACTTTTGATTACTTTGGCGAACTAAGTCACCCCGATTATAAAAAAATCTCCGATGAACAATATGCCAATCGGATGATTTTAAGAGACGCTATGATAAAATATGGCTTTGAGCCTCTATCTGTAGAATGGTGGCATTTCACATTAAAAGACGAACCATACCCTAATACTTATTTTACTTTTCCTATCAACAGTTCATCTTTAACTAGCAAGTAATTTCTCAACTGTGGATAGTTTCGCACACACAGTGAATGCCTTAAGAGCTGTCTTTAGATCGCTTACTGATGGATATGTAGGTGCTATCCTTATATTGGAGTCATCTGGATCTTTATGGTATGGGTAACTTGACCCAGCGTCTGTAAGTTTCACACCAAGACTCTTACATCTATCAACTATATCTTTCGCTGTCCCCTTCATGCCATAAAATGATATAAAGTATCCTCCTCTTGGTTTAGTCCAGCTTATAAGATCAACACCACTAAATTCTTTTTCAAATGTATCAAGCACCATTTCAAACTTTGGTCTCAAAATCTGAGCGTGTTTTTTCATGTGATCTTTTACACCTTGAAGATCTTTAAAATATGCTACATGTCTAAGTTGATTAACTTTATCATAACCAATAGTCTGATACTTGAGATGGCTCATTATATCTCTTATATTGTTATCAGAAGTAGCAAGCACTGCAAGTCCTGATCCAGGGAAGCAGATCTTAGATGTAGATGCAAATTTATATACTATATCTGGATTGCCTACCTTCTCACACTCACCAAGTATCTCTATAATATGGTCATGCTTTTCTTTTTCATCATAAAGATAATGTATGGTATATGCATTATCCCAAAAGATTCTAAAATCAGCTGCCTTAGGCTTGAGCCTTGCAAATTTCCTAACTGTCTCATCACTATATACATAGCCATCAGGATTAGAGTACTTAGGTACGCACCAGATACCTTTAATCTTCTCATCGCTTGAAACTAGTTTTTCTACCATATCCATATCAGGACCACTCTCAGACATAGGGACATTAATCATCTCTATCCCAAATTCCTCACATATGGCAAAATGTCTATCGTACCCCGGCACAGGGCATAAGAATTTTATCTTTCCTTGATCTTTCCAAGGAGTATGGCCCATCACGCCAAATACATATGCCTGCATAATCATGGTGTACATGACATTGAGTGATGAATTACCATAGATGATGATATTCTCTACTTTATTCTCCATAAAAGTAGCCAGGAGTTCTCTTGCTTCTTTAATTCCAGTAAGACCACCATAGTTCCTACAATCCATACCATCTTCACATATGAGATTAGAATTTTTATCAAGCACAGAAAGTAAATCCATAGAGAGATCAAGTTGTTCTTTGCATGGTTTACCCCTACTCATATCAAGATTCAAATTAAGCTTTTTTAGTTCTTCGCACTCTTTCTCAAGTTCACTCTTTAAGTTTTTAAGTTCATCTTTAGTCAATTCGCTATACTTTTTCATCTCTATCCCCCGATATCATGTTTCACTAATTATTTACAACTTTATAATTCATCAACCAAGTGTAATAATTCATCCTTTTTTGTAACAGAATTAAGTTTCAATCTAAACTTAGTCGAATTTTCCATACCATGCGTATACCAAGCTATATGATGTCTAAGTTCAGTTATGGCTGTGTACTCACCTTTGAATCGAATTGCGTCATCTATGTGTCTTCGCATCATCCTTTTAATCTCATCTTTAGTTGGTCTATCAATCACATTACCATTTTCTATATACTCTATGCACTCTCTTACAAACCAAGGGTTGCCCTTAATCGCTCTACCGAGTGCCACAGCATCCGCTTCTGTCTCATCAAGAGTTTTTTTTGCATCATAGATAGTCCATATGTTGCCATTCGCAATAACTGGTATCCTTACTGCCTCTTTCACTTTTCTTATCACATCGCGATGACAGTCACCGCTATATAATTCTGTCTTTGTCCTACCATGAACTGTTATAGCAGAAGCACCAGCTTCCTCCATAGCCTTAGCAAACTCAACAGCATTGATGTGATTATCATCATAACCTATTCTCATCTTGCAAGTTACAGGTTTCTTACCATCCATAACCCTAACCATAGTCTCAACTATCCGAACCGCTAGACTTATATCTTTCATAAGGGCTGCACCTTCACCATTTCTAACCACTTTAAGAACGGGACAACCCATGTTAATATCAACTATATCATATGGCTCCATGACATCGCTTGCAATTTTCGCCATGATTATAGGGTCAGAACCAAAAAGTTGCAGCGCTATAGGTGCTTCTCTTCTATCAGTTGCCATTATAGTTGTATTGCCAGGATTCTTATAAAATATCCCCTTACTACTTACAAGTTCTGTTGTAAGTAAAGAAGCTCCCATCTCTTTCAGAATTAAACGATATGGCAGGTCTGTGATACCTGCCATTGGTGCTACACACACTCTATTCTTAATTTCTACATGACCTATTTTAAACATATCCATGCGGGCTCGCCCCTACGAGGGCTTCGCCTTATACTAAGCCGTTAAATTTGAATTTACAAAATGTAGCTATATCATCAAAAATCTTTCCGTGCTCTTTTTCAAGCCTTGACAATCTATAATTGGCATTGATTTCATCAAACTCTAGATCATCATCGTTTCTACTTATATGTGTGAATACCTCATAGGTAGAATTATCATATATAACTTCTGCAACTCCGCCCACATCTTCTGTTAGTTTCACAAAGACTACTTTAAGTGCATCTTTTACTTCTTTGGGAAGTGTGTCAAGTCGAGGATCTAGGTAATACTTCTTTATATATGAATTAGAAACTATTATTGGTATTAAATTGTTGTTATCGCTGGACATTATTTTGATTCGAGTTCTTCTGCGGTCCTTATAAAATACTTAGGAAAAACTTTCTTCTCAGCAAGACCTTCATTGATATCTACATCAGTAAACTCTCCATTTTTATAAACTATAAGTCTATTTTTCTTGCCTTCAAGTAGTACTTCCACAGCCTTGCATCCCATAACAGAAGCATACACTCTATCCCTACAAGTAGGCGAACCACCTCTTTGAAGATGTCCTAAGATTGTTGCACGAGTTTCTATTCCTGTGGCAGTCTCTATCATCTTAGCCATATCTGCAGAATGTCCTATGCCTTCTGCATTGATTATAATGTAATGTTTCTTACCTTTTTTATTGGCTATACGAACACGAGTGATGATCTTATTGATATCACCAAATTCATTGTGCTCTGGTATAATTATCTCTTCTGCACCAGTTGATATACCTGTATATGCAGCGATGTAACCTGCATTTCTTCCCATGACTTCAACTATACTGCATCTCTCATGTGATGTGCTTGTATCTCTTATCCTATCAACACCTTCCATGGCAGTATTAATAGCTGTATCAAAGCCTATAGTATATTCTGTGCAAGCTATATCGAGATCTATAGTTGCAGGAACGCCAATTACATTGATAGTACCTTCACTTAAATTAGACATGTCCATGGCTCCTTTGAAAGTTCCATCTCCACCAAGTACAACTAAAGCATCAACACCATCTTTTTTTAGTATCTCTATGGCCTTAAGTTTACCTTCCACTTCACCGAATTCTTTAGATCTAGCAGTAAAAAGTATAGTGCCCCCTCTATCAACTATATCAGATACTGATCTCTTGTCCATCTCTCTGTACTCATTTTCAAGAAGGCCGTTGTATCCTTTTTCAAACCCAAGAACTCTTAAACCATTATTCACAGCACATCTTACAACTCCACGAATAGCTGCGTTCATACCTGGCGCATCGCCACCACTTGTTAATACTCCGATTGTTTTAATTCTGTTCATATGTCTCCTTTTACGAGCGCATAAATGCTCGCCCCTACAATTATCCTTTTAATAAAGTACCAAGAATGTTACGACCAAGTGCCGCTCCTACATTTCCAAGAACTCTTTTTGTCGCTGTATTATTAGAACCAAATATTGTGTCTGTTAAAGTTTTAGTAACTTCTCTGCCCAAAGTGCTTCCAGTTGATCTTGCAACACTTTTTATAGCAGTATTTATCTTTTTATTTAATTTATCTGTTTCTTTTGCCTTAGTTTTTTCTTCCTTCTCAAGTTCCTTCTGCCGTGCCTTAAGTTCTTTTTCTTGCTCTTTAGTAAGTTTCGCTTCACCCGCCTCTATTGCTGCCGCGCTCTCTTCCACTTTCTTATTTAATATCTCATAAGCCGATTCTCTATCTACATCATCCTTATACTTAAGATAGATACTTGATGCTTTTATGACCTGTTCACGAGTTGCATCATCTATGGTACCCATCTTGCTCTGAGGTGGTAAGATTCTCGCAAATTCTACAATATTAGGAGCTCCTTTCTCATCAAGAAGTGACACTAGCGCCTCACCAGTGCCAAGAGTCTCCAATATCTCAGATACATCTATAGCTTTATTCTCTCTAAAACTATCGCATATTGCTTTATGATTCTTTTTATCTTTGGCTGTATATGCTCTATGCACATGCTGAACTTTATTGCCAAGTTGTTGTAAGATGGTATCTGGTATATCTGTTGGATCTTGTGTTATAAAATATATACCTACTCCCTTAGATCTTATAAGCTTAGTCATCTGGTCTATCTTCTTAAGAAGCTCTTTAGGACAATCATTAAAAAGTAGATGAGCTTCATCAAAGAAAAATACAAGACGAGGTTTATCAAGATCTCCAACTTCAGGCAATGACTCATATAATTCTGATATGAACCAAAGCATAAAAGCAGAATAGACCTTAGGGCTAAGTATAAGTGCCGCGCTATGGAGGATGCTTATTATCCCTTTGCCATCAGAATCTGTCTTTATGATATCTGATAGTTCAAGTTCTGGTTCTCCAAAAAGTAAACCTATGCCTTCCTGCTCAAGAGAGATCATCGATCTAAGTATAGAGTTGATGCTTGGCATGGTTATATTACCATAAGCCGATGAAAAATCTTTGATATTATTGCCTACATACTCTATCATCTTTTTTAGATCTTTAAGATCAAGAAGAAGCAAGCCTTCATCATCAGCAATCTTAAATATAAGATTTAATATATCAGATTGAGTTTGATTCAAATTAAATATATGAGTGAGTAAGGTCGGACCAAAATTGCTTATAGTAGTCCTTATAGGCAGTCCCTTCTTTCTACTGATCTCAAAAAACTGTGTGGGAAATTTTTGATACTTAAATCCGTACTTATCAAGTGAAAACTTCTCAATTCTTTTCTTCATGTCATCTGTGTTTTCACCCTCTACACACATACCAGCAAGATCTCCCTTCACATCAGCAAGAAATACTGGCACACCCATATTAGAAAAACTCTCAGCCATAACTTTAAGAGTTATGGTTTTACCAGAGCCAGTTCCACCAGCTATAAGACCATGACGATTGGCCATATTGGGCAATATATAGAATTCTTTGTCCCCATCTTTTCCTATAAGAATTTTACCATCTACATACATATTTTTTCTCCGTAAGTTAAAACGAACTCGTTATATAACGAGTTCATCAAAATTACTTTTTCTCTTCTGTCTTAGTTTCTTGTTTGTAATTTGGTTTTTCGTTTTTAAGTATAGCCCCTTTTTGCATCGGTATTCTACAGTTTTTGTTATTTCCAAATTCGACAATTACTGTGTCAGGAGTTATGTCTATAATGATTCCGTAAAAGCCAGCTGTTGTAAGTACACTATCGCCAATGGCAAGAGAATTAAGCATCTCTTGTTTCTTTTTCTCTTCCTTTTTCTGTGGCCTTATCATAAGGAAATACATAATACCAATCAAAAATACTATGTATATAACCATGATGCCAGTTTGCCCGCCAAATAAAGACTGAAGTCCACCTGTTAATAATAATCCCATTTTGTCCCCCTTTATGTGAGAAATGATTCACTAAATGGCACCTCGAAAAACTCCGTTTTTCGAGTATGTGCCCAGCCGGAACCTTAAATTCGTCGCATTTTATGAAAGCAAGCTTTCAAAAATGCTCCTTTTTAGAGGTTCCCTAAACTTATATTCTATCATAAATAATATCTATTGTAAATAATTTAGTCCTTATCATCTAAGTTTTTAATCTGCCTAAATCTCGCATTGCGAATATATATCTTTCTACCCGGTGCATCACCAGTGACTATGGCTCTAAGTTCTATAGTCTTATCCGTATCATCAAGCCACATCTCAATTGTCTCAGGCTTTCCATCGCAGAAATCATCAAATGCGTCTATTGACTTACCATTGATATACACTTCTATAGCACAATATGTGTCTGCCGTTGATTCACCATGAGTCTGGTGTGCTACTTCAACAACAAAATAATTTGCTCTAAACTTTGATTTGTTGCTCTTCGGATCAGTAGTACTAAACTTTACATAGGCACCATTACCTTGAAGAGTCATTACGTCACTCCAAGTTGCTCCACCATATATCTTTACATTATTAGAACTTTCTGTAAATTTATTTTTGGCGGTTATGAACCTCCTCATCTCACGCCCTGCAACTATGCTGTCAGATGATATGAGATATGTAACTTCTTCTTCAACCATCGCATCGGCTATTATCCCCCAAGAACTCGTAGTAGCGATTGGTCTACTCTCTACTCTCTTCTTTGCGCCCTTCCCATAAAGCGTACTACCAGAAGCTACAAATTTTCCTTTAGGACCCACAGGCATCATCTCGCTATCAGTTCCTAGAGGCAATTTGATTTCTTTCTTGGTTGCATTAATTCTTCGCGTAACTGAATCAGTGCCTACATCTATGTATTTATTGTCATCCTCAAAATCAAGCATCTTACTAGTTGCACTATAAGGCCTACCGCTATTTTTATATACTTGTTGTATCTCTCCATCAACCACCCACTGACCATACTCATTGACTTCTTTATCTTTTATGGTTGTGTTGGTCACAAGAATTCCATTGGCATCAAATCTATAGCACTCACAAAGTCCGTTACCATCGACATCAATCCAGCGCCATCCAGTAGCGAAGCTTCCATCATCGTTGATGTAACTTTTTATGCCACCAAACTCAATAAAATGCCCAGCAAAAGATACACTCTGCATAAGTAGTGACAAAATTAAAATTATTGCTATTTTACTTTTTCTTAAACCTTGGATCTTCATTATATAAATCCATCGCCTCTCTTATCACCTTATCCATATCATAATACTTGTACATGCCAAGCCTTCCCCCAAATATAATGCTTTCTTTTTTAGCAAGTTCTTCATACTTACTATAAAGTGCTTGGTTGGTATCATCATTGACAGGATAATATTTTTTTAAGCCCTTCTTCCATTCTCTAGGATATTCTTTAGTGATGACAGTGCAAGGTGCAATCTCTGATAGAAAATGTTTATGCTCTATTATTCTTGTATATGGTGTCTCCCTATCTGTATAATTAACTACCGCATTGCCTTGATAGTCTTCGACCCCTATAATCTCTTCCTCAAACTCAAGGCTTCTCCACTCTAAAGCTCCAAATTTATAATCATAATACTCATCTATTGCTCCAGTAAATACTACAACGTCACCTTTAAATCTATCTTTCTCTTTAATGTAATCAGTAGATATCAAAATCTCACACCCCTCATACATCTTCTCTATCATCTTGGTATAACCTTCAAGAGGGATACCTTGTTTTATATCGTTGAAATAATTATTATCGTAAGTATAGCGAACAGGGATTCTCTTTATGATGAATGCAGGGAGGTCTTTACAATCTCTGCCCCATTGCTTCTCTGTATAACCCTTTATAAGTTTCTCATATATATCTCTACCAACAAGACTTATAGCTTGCTCCTCAAGGTTTCTTGGTGCATGTTTTATCTCTTTTCTTTGATTGGCTATGATTTCTTTGGCTTCTTGTATAGTAGATATACCCCACATCCTCACAAAGGTGTTCATGTTGAATGGAAGATTATATATCTCGCCTTTATAATTGGCTATTGGAGAGTTGGTGAAACGATTAAAATCTGTAACTTCATTTACAAACTTCCACACTTCCATATCATTGGTGTGAAATATATGCGCACCATATTTATGTACTGTGATTCCCTCTAGCTTCTGATCATAGATATTGCCAGCTATGTGATCTCTTCTCTCAACCACAAGGATTTTAGCTTCTTTATTTTGTTTTTTTATAAGTCTTGCAAGAGTGGCATTAAAGAGTCCAGCACCTACAAGTATATAATCATAATTCATAATTATTCTTCTTCCCAGTTTGTATAGTATGCCTTTACATCTTCATCTTCGTCGAGAAGATCAAGAGTCTTTCTAAGTCCATACACTGCATCTTCATCAGTGACTGACACATAATTCTCTGGTATCATAGTTATATCAGCTTCAAGCATAGGTATGCCAGCTTTTTCTATCGCTTCACGACAAGTTGAGAAATCACCTGGTTCTGTAAGGACTT
Source organism: Lachnospiraceae bacterium UBA3866 (assembly GCA_002392345.1). Classification (GTDB taxonomy): domain Bacteria; phylum Bacillota; class Clostridia; order Lachnospirales; family Lachnospiraceae; genus UBA3633. Next base: position 2,856 of record DGGU01000032.1, on the reverse strand, counting down.
CATATGAATCAGCTTCTTCATTAAAATCCGATGCTCCATTCTCAAGGACAAGTTCCATAAGTTCATCAGAACTCTTTTCACATTCTTCTTTGTCGATTATGATCTGTCCTTTTTCTTTGAACATATAGGCAACTGAACCTTGTGTTCCAAGATTACCACTTCCCTTTGTAAATGCCGAACGGACATTGCCACCAGTTCTATTCTTGTTATCAGTAAGAGCACGAACCATGATAGCTACTCCACCTGGCCCAAAACCCTCGTAAGTAAGCTCTTCAAAATTAACAGCATCAATATTTCCAGCAGCCTTCTTAATTCCTTTTTCGATAGTATCGTTTGGCATGTTATTGGCGCGGGCTTTAGCTATAACATCACGAAGTTTTGAATTGCTGTTGGGATCTGGTCCTCCAGCTTTAACCGCTATAGCAAGTTCGTGACCTATAACTGTGAATATTTTTCCACGAGCTGCATCTGCTTTTTCTTTTTTGTGTTTGATGTTATTAAATTTACTATGTCCTGACATACAACCTCTCCTTTGTCAAGCGCTCGCATAGCTCACGCCTACAGTATGGGCGAGTTTTACGAGCCCCTACAAATTTTTTGTATTCATATGTGATATATTGATAAATTCTTCTGTTTCTCTCTCTTTATCTTTTAAGTTTCTGTACTCTTCTGCATCTTTATATAGTTTTATTCCTATCCATAAAACTACAGAGAAAAATATAAGCCCAAATGTGAAAGCAAGTGCAAGTCTTCCATTCTTAGTAACAAGCGCATAAGCTATAATAAAAAGAAATATAGTTATAATAACTAGAGAAATCCACGCTAGCACTTTGGCTAGTATTTTATTTTTATTATTATTGTTCTCCACGACATTTCGGGCTCATGCCCCTACGACACAATCATCTACGATTGTTTATTCATATTTGCTCTCTTACGAAGAGTTGGATCGAGTATCTTCTTTCTTATCCTGAGACTTGCCGGTGTCACTTCAAGAAGTTCATCTGTGTCTATAAACTCTAGACACTGTTCAAGTGACATTATCTTCTTGGGTACAAGTTTTAGTGCTTCATCAGCCCCAGATGATCTCATATTAGTAAGTTTTTTAGTTTTACATACATTTACTTCTATATCTTCATTTTTAGGGTTTTGACCCACTACCATGCCACTATATACTTTATCGCCTGGCCCAACAAATAAAAGTCCTCTTTCCTGTGCATTAAAAAGGCCATATGCGACAGCATTGCCTGATTCAAAAGCTATAAGTGAACCCGTAGGTCTATATGATAAATCCCCAAGATAAGGGCCATAACCATTATATATAGTATTAAGTATGCCTGTTCCTTTAGTATCAGTTAAAAACTCTCCCCTATATCCTATAAGGCCTCTTGATGGTATAAGAAATTCTAACCGGACAAACTCCCCTTGACCTTTACTCATACCATTAAATACACCCTTTCTCGCAGTTAATTTTTGTATAACTGAACCAGAAAACTCTTCAGGCAGATCCACATAAGCAAGTTCCATCGGTTCAAGCTTCTTGCCGTTCTCATCTTCTTTATATATAACCTCAGCTTTAGATACAGCAAATTCATATCCCTCTCTTCTCATAGTCTCTATGAGTATAGATAGATGGAGTTCGCCTCTACCTGATACCTTAAGGCAGTCTGGTGAATCTGTATCTTCCACACGAAGACTTACATCTGTATTTAATTCTCGATACAATCTTTCTCTTATATGTCTTGAAGTAAGGAATTTACCTTCGGTTCCAGCAAGTGGCGAATCATTGACCATAAAATACATTGAGATTGTTGGCTCACTTATCTTCTGAAATACTATGGGGGTTAGATCGCTTTCATCAGTCAATGTGTCACCTATATGCAAATCATCTATGCCTGTCACTGCAACTATTGATCCAAGTTTGGCTTCTTTTACTTCTTTTCTCTCAAGTCCTTCAAATTCATAAAGCTTAGATATTTTTATTTTTTTCTTTTTATTAGCATCATGATGATTGACTACAACCATCTCCTTGTTTTCAGAAACTATTCCTTGATCAATCTTACCTATACCGATACGGCCTACAAATTCATTATAGTCTATAGTAGATATGAGAAGCTTGGTTGGTGCTTCTATGTCACCCTCTGGTGGTTTAAAATAAGAAAGTATCATATCAAAAAGTGGCACCATGTTTTCATTCTTGTCTGCAAGATTTAATTTTGCATAGCCAGCCTTAGCTGACATATATATGAATGGACAATCAAGCTGCTCATCACTTGCATTTAAATCAAGGAAGAGTTCTAACACTTCGTCTACAACTTCTTCCGGCCTTGCCTCTGGCCTATCAATCTTGTTGATACATACAAGTATAGGAAGTTTTAGCTCAAGTGCTTTTGATAACACAAAGCGAGTTTGTGGCATGGTTCCTTCAAATGCATCAACGATAAGTATCGCTCCATCCACCATCTTAAGTATTCGTTCTACCTCACCAGAAAAATCCGCATGGCCAGGAGTATCTACTATATTAATCTTTACGCCCTTATATATTACTGCAGTATTTTTAGATAAGATAGTTATGCCCCTTTCTCTCTCAAGGTCATTGCTATCCATAACTCTAGTCACCACTTCTTGATTATCACGGAAAATACCCGATTGATGCAAAAGTGCATCTACTAAAGTAGTTTTACCATGATCAACATGGGCTATAATAGCTATATTTCTTACATCATCACGAACTATATTCACTCTTTCCTCCAAAAACTATATGTAAACTGCTGTTTTACAACATCAAAAACAAGCAAATTATCTCCCCCAATAATTGCCTTCCATAAATACTATAGGGCACCTCGAAAAACTCCGTTT
>DGGU01000027.1 GCA_002392345.1 Lachnospiraceae bacterium UBA3866 | reverse complement strand
CATGAGAGGAGCTGTTCCTAGTACGAGAGGACCGGAATGGACGCACCACTGGTGCAACTGTTGTACTGCCAAGTGCACAGCAGGGAAGCGAAGTGCGGATAGGATAAACGCTGAAGGCATCTAAGCGTGAAACCATCCTCAAGATGAGATATCCCATCGTTCGTGAGTAAGACCCCTTGAAGAACACAAGGTTGATAGGAGCAAGGTGCAAGTATCGTAAGGTACTTAGCTTACGCTTACTAATAGGTCGAGGTCTTATACTTTTCTGATTTTAAGTTCATTCTTTCTTATGTTGTTTTCGTGGTATAAATACTTGCCGCTATAGCTCAGTTGGTAGAGCAACTGATTAGTAATCAGTAGGTCATCAGTCCGAGTCTGATTAGCGGCTTTTTTATTGCTCCCGTAGCTCAGTTGTATGATAAAACAACTGATTAGTAATCAGTAGGTCATGGGGCCTAAGTCCGCTCGGGAGCTTGTGTAAATACTTCTTTTTATTATAAGATAACTGATTAGTAATCAGTAGGTCATGGGACCTAAGTTCGCTCGGGAGCTATTATTAACAGCCGCGTAATTCGCGGCTTTTTTAAATGAATTTTTTATGATATAATTATTATGTATGATTAAATCTTTATTAAAATCTAAGACAATTTTATTTTATGTAGTTTTAATTATATTTTTATATAGTTTTATTTCATATGCCTATACGCCTGATTATTTGATGGATCTTGATTTAAGTGCATTTGAGAGGAGATATCAAAATATAAAGAAATATGAGAGCGATATTGAAGTCATACAGAATGAGTTAAAAGCACCAGATGCCGCTTCATTTATAGATGGAACTGTGATTAAAAAAGTACTCGTTAAAGATGATGATGAAAGTAGATTAAATAAAATTGCAATAACAATAGATGATAGTTTCACAGATAAATATACCGAAGAGATACTTGATGTTCTTGACAAGCATAATTGCAAAGCGACATTTTTTATAACATATAAATTGCTTGTAGCAAATCCACATAGAGTTTTTGAGATTGTTGATCGTGGCCACGAGATTGCAAATCATAGTATGACTCATCCTCCATTTAAAAATCTCCATGTTAATAGAAAAGAGTGGGAGCTATCAACACTAAATGACTGGGTGAAAACTCTAACAGGCATCAATATGAGCTTATGTAGGTTCCCTACTGGTAGTTATGATAAAGAAGCTGTAAAGGTAGCAAATAAATATAATTTATACCCAATAGGCTGGTCAATAGACACTGATGACTGGCGTTTCAAAGATCTAGATAAAATCTATCATCATACTATAGCTCAGAAGGTTGAAAGTGGGAGTATAGTGTTATTCCATAATGGATATGTGTTTTCTAAAGATTTATTTGATAAGCTGCTTACATACTATGAAAATGAAGGGTATAGTTTTATTAAAACTTCTGATCTAATCTATAAAGATAATTATGTAGTAAAAAATGGTGTTCAAGAGCCTATCAAATAACAATACATTAAAATAACGATTTTAGCCCAATTTTTGGGCTATTTATTTGTATTTTTACTAATAATGTATTATAATTATATGGTATGTTAATAATAAAACAAAAGGGTTAAAAGGAGAAAAAATGTATAAGACATTTAAAATGAATTTAGCAGGTAGAGAACTTACTTGCTATATTGGGAGAGTGTGCGCTCAAGCTAATGGTGCAGTGCTTTTGCAATACGGCGATACTATGGTTTTATCAACAGCCACAGCATCAGATAAGCCAAAAGAGGGAATAGACTTTTTCCCATTATCAGTCGAATATGAAGAGAAGATGTATTCAGTAGGTAAGATTCCTGGTGGATATAATAAGAGAGAAGGAAAAGCTTCGGAAAATGCGATCTTAGTATCAAGAGTTATTGATAGACCTATGAGACCGCTTTTTCCTAAAGATTATAGAAATGATGTATTACTTGATAATCTTGTATTATCAGTAGATCAAGAAAATAGTCCAGAACTTCTAGCAATGCTTGGTTCAAGTCTTGCCACTACTATTTCTGATATACCATTTGATGGACCATGTGCTTCAACTCAGATTGGTTTAATAGCAGGTCGTTTTATAATTAATCCATCATTTGTTGAACTTGACAAATCTGATTTAAAGTTAACAGTCGCATCAACTAAAGATAAAGTCATAATGATAGAAGCAGGTGCTAATGAGTTGCCTGAAGATAAGATGATTGAAGCTATATATCTTGCTCATGAGACTAACCAAGAAGTTATAAAGTTTTTTGAAGAGATAAGGCAAGTTTGCGGAAAAGAAAAACACGAATATGAACATTTTTCTGTATCTAAAGAATTTTTACACGAAATCATGGAAACTATACCAAGTACGGAGATGGAAGAAGCAGTATTTACAGACGATAAATTAACTCGTGATGAAAATATAAAAAGATTGACTGAGAAACTTGAAGAAAAGTATGCTGAAGATGAAGAAAAATTAGCTCATATCGGAGAGGCTATATATCAATATGAGAAAAAGACAGTTCGTAAGATGATCTTAAAAGATGGTAAACGTCCTGATGGTAGAAAGATGGAAGAGATAAGACCTCTTGCTGCTGAGATAGATATAGTGCCTCGTGCTCATGGTTCAGGTATGTTTACTCGTGGTCAGACTCAGATACTTGATATCTGCACTCTTGCTCCTCTTTCAGAAGTTCAGAAAATTGATGGATTAAATGATTGTGTAAAAGAAAAAAGATATATGCATCAATATAATTTCCCTGGTTATAGTGTTGGTGAGGCTAAACCACAACGTGCTCCTGGGCGTCGTGAGATAGGTCACGGAGCTCTTGCTGAACGTGCTCTTATACCAGTTCTTCCAACTATAGATGAGTTCCCATATGCTATACGCTGCGTATCTGAAACCTTAGAGTCTAATGGTTCTACATCTCAAGCATCAGTTTGTGCATCTTGTCTTTCACTTATGGCTGCTGGTGTCCCTATTAAAACTATGGTAGCAGGTATCTCATGTGGACTCGTTACTGGCGAGACTGATGATGACTATGTCCTTCTTACTGATATACAAGGGCTTGAAGATTTCTTTGGAGATATGGACTTTAAAGTTGCAGGCACTCATAAAGGTATCACAGCTATACAGATGGATATTAAAATACATGGTTTGACAAGAAACATTGTTGAAGGCGCTATAGATAGATGCCTAAAAGCAAGACTTCACATCATGGATAATGTTATGTCACCAGTTATTAGTGAGCCTCGTCATGAATTATCAAAATATGCTCCAAAGATTAAGAATATTATTGTTGATCCAGATAAGATTGGTGATATTATAGGTAAAGGTGGTAAGACTATCAATGATATTATTGATAGATTCGATGTACAAGTTGATATAAAGGATGACGGTTTCGTATCAATAAGTGGTATAGACACTGTGAAGATAGATAAAGCCATTACTTATATTCAAAATATTATCAAAGATGTCGCAGTAGGTGATATCTATGAAGGCAAGGTTGTAAGACTTGCAGCATTTGGCGCGTTTGTTGAACTTGCTCCTAATAAAGATGGTATGGTTCACATATCAAAATTAAAAGATGAGAGAGTTGGCAAAGTTGAAGATGTTGTTAAAGTCGGTGATATAGTTAAAGTTAAGGTTATGGAGATAGATAAGATGGGTAAAGTAGCTCTATCTATGAGACCATCAGATCTAAATAAAACTAATTAATCTTGAGGAGAATTTATGGATTATATTGAGAAAGGAAAAGAACTAAGGCGAGACATAATTAAGATGCTTCATATCGCAAAATCTGGTCATCCAGGCGGATCACTTTCTGAACTTGAGATTTTGATTGCTTTATATTATGAAGTTATGAACATAGATCCTAAGAATCCAACTAAAGAGGATAGGGATCTATTCGTTCTTAGTAAAGGCCATGCTTGTCCAGGGCTTTATGCTGTACTTGCGGATGTTGGATATTTCCCAAAAGATGATTTGTGGACACTTCGTAAAGCTGAATCAAAGCTTCAAGGCCATCCTGATAGTCATAAAACACTTGGTATAGATGTTAATTCTGGATCACTTGGCCAAGGAGCATCAGTTGCAGTTGGACTTGCTATAGGAGCTAAGAGAAAAGGCCTGGGGCAGAAAGTATATTGTTTGCTTGGCGATGGTGAGTGTCAAGAAGGTTTAGTGTGGGAAGCAGCGATGGCAGCATCACATTATAAATTAGATAATCTAACTTTTATTTTAGACAACAATGGTCTTCAAATTGATGGAAGAAATGATGAAGTAATGTCGCTTCTTAATATCAAAGATAAATTTTCTGCTTTTGGTTTTAAAACTTTTGAAGTTGATGGACATAATGTCAGTGAGATTGTGAAAGCACTTAAGGAAAATGTGTATAACCAACCAAAGTTTATCTTAGCGCACACAGTTAAAGGCAAAGGCATAAGTTTCATGGAAAATAATGTAGGCTGGCATGGCAAGGCGCCTAATGATGAAGAGTACGAACTTGCTATGAAAGAACTAATGTAATAATAGTACATGCGAGCATATAATAGCTCGAAAGGATAAATATGAGTAAAGCAATTAGAGTAGCATATGGAGAGACTTTAGCAAAATTAGGTCATGAGAATGACAAAATTGTAGTTCTTGATGCAGACCTTTCTGGTGCTACACAGACAAAATTTTTCAAAAAAGAATTTCCTGATAGATTTTATAATATTGGTATCGCAGAAGAAAATCTCATGGGAGTAGCTGCTGGGCTTGCTTATCAAGGCTTTATTCCTTTTGCGTCTACTTTTGCTGTATTTGGTACGGGTAGAGCATTTGAGATCATTAGGAATCAGATTGCTTATGTTAATTTAAATGTTAAGCTTGCTTTAACGCACAGTGGCATATCTGTAGGTGAAGATGGTGGAAGTCATCAATCTATAGAAGATATAGCACTTATGAGATCTCTTCCTAATATGACTATAGTAGTGCCATGCGATGCCATAGAAACTGAAAAGGCTGTAAGAGCAGCAGCTAATTTTGCTGGTCCAGTATATTTACGACTTGCAAGACCAGCTGTAGATGATGTGACTTCTGATAACACAGAGTTTAAGATTGGAAAAGCTAATGTCTTGAAGGATGGAAATGATGCATGTATAATTGCATGTGGTCTTATGGTAGGTAAGGCACTAGATGCAGCAAAGAAACTTAGTGAATCTGGTATTGATACAGCTGTTATCAATATGCATACTATAAAACCACTTGATAAGGAAACTATACTTAAGTATAATAGCAAATGCAAAGTTATTGTTACTGCAGAAGAACATACTATAATTGGTGGTCTTGGTTCAGCAGTCGCAGAAACTATAGCTGGAACCAATGGAACAAAATTTGCTATGGTCGGCATAGAAGATAAGTTTGGCCATTCAGGAAATCCTGATAAACTTTTTGAAGAATATGGCCTTACTACTGATAATATAATTAAGAAAGTTAAGGAAAATTTGTAATGAAAGTTAGAACTCGTTTTGCGCCATCTCCAACCGGATACATGCATATAGGTAATCTTAGAACTGCTCTTTATGCATATCTTATAGCAAAACATGATTGTGGAGATTTTTTACTAAGGATTGAAGATACAGATAAGAATCGAGAAGTAGAAGGTGCACTAGATATAATTTATAATTCACTTAAGCTTGCTGGACTTAAGCACGATGAAGGACCTGATATAGGTGGACCTGTAGGACCATATGTCCAAAGTGAAAGAGTTAAAGCTGGCATATATATGGATTACGCTAAGATGCTCGTTGAGAAAGGCGAAGCATACTATTGTTTTTGTGATGATGAACGATTATCAAAGTTAAAGAAGACAATTAATGGCGAAGAGATATCATTCTATGATAAGCACTGCCTATCTCTTAGTAAAGAAGAGATAGAAGCTAATCTAAAAGCTGGGAAGCCTTTTGTCATCAGGCAAAATAATCCAACAACTGGAACTACTACATTTAATGATGACTTATATGGAGATATAACTGTAGATAATTCTGAACTTGATGATATGGTACTAATTAAATCAGATGGTTATCCTACATATAATTTTGCCAACGTAGTTGATGACCACCTTATGAATATAACACATGTTGTTCGCGGTAATGAATATCTATCATCAGCTCCAAAGTATAATAGACTTTATGATGCATTTGGCTGGGATATACCAAAGTATATTCACTGCCCACCAATAACTGATGAAACTCATCATAAACTTTCTAAACGTCATGGAGCAGCAAGTTTTGAAGATATGATTGCTTTAGGCTTGCTTCCAGAGTGCATACTCAATTTTGTTGCACTTCTTGGTTGGAGTCCTGCATCTAATGAAGAGATTTTTGATTTAAATCGTATGATAGAGCTTTTTGATTATCGAAGGATATCAAAGAGTCCAGCCGTACTTGACATGACAAAATTACGATGGATGAATGGCAAATATATTGAGATGATGGATGAAAATCGATACCTTAATCTGGCTATGCCATATGTAGATAAGGTGATAACAAAGGACTTAGATAAGAAAAAGATAGCACTTCTTGTGAAAACTCGTATAGAAGTATTTCCTGACATACCTGACAAGATAGCATTTTTTAATGATATGTCATCGGACTATGATAAGAATCTATATGCTAATGAGAAAAACAAGCTTACTAAAGATGAAAGTGCTAGCATTTTGAATGATGTCCTCAATATACTTGAAAATACAGATGATTTTTCAAATGACAACTTATTTACTATATTGAAAGAATATGGTAAATCTAGAGATATTAAGGTTGGTAAACTTATGTGGCCGATTCGCATAGCCTTATCTGGTCTTGAAGTGACACCTGCTGGTGCTACAGAGATAGCGAGCATAATTGGCAGAGGCGAAACAATAAATAGAATTAAGAATGCTATAAATTATATAAAATAGGAGAGTTATATGGAAAGTTTTGTTATGAGTTTTAGAAAGAAACTTGACGACACAGCGGTGTTTAGTTTCATTTCTGCTGTTATCATTTCATTTGTTGTACACTTTATGTTCTATGCGAACATTATCTACAACTGGGATGATATGTTAAATGGTCCTGAAAGACTTGGTGTTGGAATTGGAGAAGGTAGATTTTTTGTTAGCTTTTATCTAAGCATACTAAAAGTATTAAATCGTGCTACTCAGATTACTTATTTTAACGCTTTGATTGGTATAATATTTTTCTCACTAAGTGTAGCAACTATAGTATCAATCTTTAAGATAAAGGATAAGATTTTAGCATTATTTATAGCACTTATATTTATATCTTACCCATCTGTAACATCTACCAATATTCATTATTATTGTACTAATGTATATGCTGTATCTTGCTTCTTTAGTGTCATTGGTGCAAAACTGATATTAGATAAGAAAATATTGCATAAAATTATAGGAAGCATTCTTATTGGTTTCTCAATCGGAGGTTACCAAGCTTATGTGGGCATAAGTTTTTCAATAATTGTTATCTATTACATACTTAAGTGTTTTGATAGTGATGAGAAGATTAACTTAAAAGAAATGATTATAGATTTTGTATTTTTAATACTTTCTTTTGGCTTTTATAAGATTTTTCTTATGATCTTTGAAGCTGTATATAAAACTAAATCAAGTTTTCCGCTTGACTTAGCAGCGATTTTTACTAAATTTATTGGTTGCTATAAAATATTTTTCATATTGCCATTTACCAATTTTGGTGGACTTTCATCATATATTAATAGCACTGATATTTTAAAGTTATCATATTTATTTTCATTAATATTAATTTTTATATATCTATTTATGTTATTTTCAAGTGCATCTAAAAAACCTGGCATTAATAAATTGATTGGTACATTATTAATTATTGTATTACCACCTTGCATGTTCTTTATTAATATTTTTTCTGATAGAGAACCTGATGCACTCATGATGCAGAGTTTTACTTTTTATTTTATATTACCAATTATTTTGCATAATTATCTAACTATTAATAAAGAGAAGACGTTTTTTGATATAAAGATAGTTTCTAATATTTTTAATATTGTCTTAGCCATTGTTATTCTTGCAACTACAATCCAATATACTTACATGAATGCATATAATTATCATATGCTTGCTGAAGAAAATCGTGTAGCTGATCTTAAATATAATGAATTGATTACAAGGATAGAATCAACAAATGGTTATACATCAAAAACTCCTATAGCCCTTATAGGATATATGCCATTTGTTATAACAGCATCACCATATAGTGAAAATAGAACATGGATAAGAGGTTGTTATCTTATATCAGAACCTTCAGTTGAAGCATGGATTAGACCTAATTATTTTAGAAAGGTTATGAATTTCATACCAAGGACTGTAAATGATGAAGGTATACAGAGTATAATTGCGACTCAGGAATATCAAAACATGGGCATCTATCCAAATGCTGATTCCATAAGGATGATTAATGGTGCTCTTGTTGTAAGGCTGCCAGGAAATCAAGAAGAGATATATCAGATGTATTATGACTAAAGGCTAGTATTATGTAATATTTATAAGGTATGTCAACTTGACATTTAGCCTTATATTAGCTATAATATATATTCACGCATAGAAAAGGTATAATCAGTTATAATATTAACTAACCTTTATAGCGAATCTAGGAAATGGAGGCGTTTTGTATGTACGCAATTATAGAGACTGGTGGAAAGCAATACAAGGTAAGTGCCGGTGATGTTATCAAAGTAGAAAAGCTTGAATGCAATGTCGGTGATAAAGTTACTTTTGATAAAGTTCTTGCATATTCTGATAATGACCTTACTATTGGTAATCCTACTATAGACGGCAAGACTGTTACTGGAACTTGTACTAAGCAAGCTAAAGACAAGAAAGTTATAGTTTATAAGTACAAGAGAAAATCTGGCTACCATAAGAAAAATGGTCACAGACAGTATTTTACAGAAATTAAAATTGATTCTATTTAATAAATCAAAACTATATTGATTGAAAGGAGTATTATATGGCACATCATAAGGGTGGTGGATCAACTAAGAATGGTAGAGACTCTAATCCTAAGATGCTTGGAGCAAAGCGAGCTGATGGTCAGTTTGTTCTAGCAGGTAATATATTATATAGACAGAATGGTACAAGAATTCATCCGGGTACTAATGTAGGTCTTGGTAATGATTATACTTTATACGCTAAGGTTGATGGCGTTATGAAATATGAGAGGATAGATAGAAACAAAAAGAAGATCTCAGTTTATCCTAAAGCTTGAAATAATTTATGGCGACCATCAGGTCGCCTATTTTTTTATGTTTATTGATTATGCTAAAATCTATGTAAAATCAGGAAAAGGCGGAAATGGTCATGTAAGTTTTCGTCGTGAACTTTATGTGCCAACTGGTGGACCAGATGGTGGCGATGGTGGCAAAGGCGGAGATATAATTTTTGAAGTTGATGAAAGTCTTAATACATTATTGCCATTCAAACATCAATATAAATATGTTGCAGAAGATGGAGAAGATGGTGGAAAAAAGAAATGCCATGGAAAAAATGGCAAGGATCTAATTATAAAAGTACCTAATGGCACAATCTTAAGAGATACTAACTCAAATAAAATTATATATGATATGACTGGCGATAATGTAAAGTTGGTACTTTTAAAAGGCGGCAAAGGTGGTATCGGCAACATGCATTTTGCAACATCAACTATGCAAGCTCCACGTTTTGCAAAACCAGGTGAAGCATCAAAAGAATTATATATTACTTTGGAACTTAAAGTTTTGGCAGATGTCGGTCTTGTTGGTTTTCCTAATGTCGGTAAAAGCACTTTCATCTCTAAAGTTACTAATGCAAGACCTGAAATTAAAAATTATCATTTTACTACTATTAATCCTCATCTCGGAGTATGCTGTGTAGATGATACAGAATTTGTCATCGCTGATATACCAGGTATTATAGAGGGAGCAGGAGATGGCGTTGGCCTTGGAACGAAATTTTTAAAACACATAGAAAGGACTAAAGCTCTACTTCACATTGTAGACATTGCAAGTGTCGAAGGAAGAGATCCTGTAAACGATCTTAAGATAATTTTTAATGAATTAGATAAATTTAATGTGAATTTATCAAAAAAGAAGCAAATTATAGCAGCTAATAAAATCGACTCTATCGATACGGAAACTCTTGATAAGAAGATAATAGAGATAAAAAGTATCTATAATGATATTCCTGTATATCCGATTAGCGGCCTAACTGGCGAAGGGATTGATGATTTGTTAAATGAGCTTAAAAATACTATTGTCAAATTAAAGGAAGAATCGGTCATTGATACATATGAAAGTGAAATTGATGTTGAATCTCTAATTAAAGATATAGACGATACTTTGATTATTGAAAATCCACATAGTGGATTATATAAAGTTAGCGGTAATAAGATAGATAAAATGCTTGGTTTTACTAATCTTGACACTGAGAAAGGCATGAAGTATTTCCAAGAATACTTGGTAAAAGAGGGCATAATAGATATGCTAAAAAATAAAGGTTTAAAAGAAGGGGATACTGTAGAAGTCTCTGGTATCGAATTTGAATATTATGACTAAGAGAGATGTTGCAATATTTGGTGGTACTTTTAACCCAGTTCATAATGGGCATATAGATATGATTAATTATCTAGTTGATAATTATATTGTTGATGAAGTTTGGGTGTTGCCATCTTATGTATCGCCTCATAAAAATATTAATGATATAATATCTTATGAGGATAGAGTGAATATGCTAGAACTTTCTACTAAAAATATTAGTAACACTATTGTGAATCAATTTGAAAAAGAATTTTATGATAAAAATAATGATCTTGTTGATAAGACATATACATACGAGATACTTGAAGCATTAAAAAAGAAATATCTAAATTGTCGATTCCATTTTATAGTAGGTTTTGATTCAATAAAATATATACACACCTGGCATAGATACAAAGAATTAATCCGTGACTATTGGTTTTATATATTTGATAGAGAAGATGATGAATTTAAAAACATAGATCAAAAGAGAAAGTATCTCAGTAATCTCGGGAAGAATTATGGAATAAATTTTATATATGAACTTTTTGAAACAAAAATCACCAATATATCATCTACCGAGATTAGAAATTTACTTAAAGATATAGATAAAAATCATGATGAACTATTAAAGTATTTAAATCCTGATGTTTTAAATTATATTATTGATCATAGATTATATTTTTAGTTAGGTATTATATGGAATTTATAAATAATGATGAAAAATACAAATATGAATTAGGCAATGTCAACATGGAACTCTTTTTAAAGTATGAAAAGGAATTAAAAGAGTCTCTCATTGATAATGAAAGAAGATTTTGGCATTCTATATCTGTCGCTATAACGGCTGTAACTTTAGCTGACATCTATAATGTCGATAAAGATAGTTGCCTTGTAGCAGGACTATTGCATGACTATTCGAAATCATTAAAGTATGATGAACTTCTGAAAGCTTGTGATGAGTATGGAGTTATACTGTCAGAAGAAGATAAGTTATCTGATGGCTGTATTCATGGTTTCCTTGCTGCTAAAATCTGCAAAGTGAAATATAACATAAGTGATGAAGTATATGATGCAATATATTATCATACATGTGGAAGACCCAACATGACAGCTCTAGAAAAGATTATATATATGGCTGATTTTATAGAGCCTCTTAGAAGATTTAGAGATAATATTGCTGAGATTAGAAGACTTACATACACTGATATAGACTTAGCTATAGTTAAAGCAACAGCAATGAGCCTAGAGTTTCTTAAGAGAAGAGAAAAGTATATTCATTCACTAACTATTAAGACACACGATTATTATAAGAACTTAGTTGATAAATGATGGGCTATAATGAGCAAATAGATTTGTTAAGGAAGTATGAGCTTAATTTAGTAACCAAGTTAGAAGAAACCTATCATAATATATCAATATATTTGGAGGCATTAAATGGATAATAATGAATTAAACAGAATAATTGAGCAAAAAATAATTCTTAACCCAATAGACGATTTACTTGATGAGATATTTGAAAAAAGTAAAATAATTAGAGAGGGCATTGTCTCATGTGAAGAGGATATAGAAAAACTTTAATGGTTAAAAATAATAAATTAGAAAATTTAATATCATTTATTAAAAATAAAAAGACTAGTGAAGTTAGAGTGCTTGATATTAGAAAGATCTCTATTATTGCAGATTATTTTGTCATAATTACAGTTAAATCAATGAGAAATGTCGATGCC
Source organism: Lachnospiraceae bacterium UBA3866 (assembly GCA_002392345.1). Classification (GTDB taxonomy): domain Bacteria; phylum Bacillota; class Clostridia; order Lachnospirales; family Lachnospiraceae; genus UBA3633. Next base: position 1,258 of record DGGU01000027.1, on the reverse strand, counting down.
TTAGAAAATGACATATGTGATCATATGAGCGAAAATGGTTTTGAACCTAAGAGCAAAGAGGGAGTCCACACAAAATGGGTTCTAATAGATTATAATGATATTATAATTCATATTTTTGATGAAGAGTATAAAGAGTTCTATAGTCTAGATAAATTATGGGCAGATGCAAAAGAGATCGAAATTGATTAATTCTCATCTCTAAGCTTTACTACATTTCTTGATAGTCTTTTCTTATTGTCTTCGATAGCAGCATAGTGTTTCTTAGTGGTATTCACGTCATTATGACCTAGAACAGATGCTACTAGATATATATCGTCAGTTTCTTGATATAGATTAGTACCATAAGTACTTCTTAATTTATGTGGCGTTATATGTTTTAAAGGTGTTACAATTTTGGCATACTTTTTGACCAGATTTTCAACAGCCCTTACAGATATTCTTTTATTCTGAAGCGATAGGAAAAATGCATTTTCAGAATCAGTCTCTACATTATCTATGTTCTTTCTTTTGGCCATATATTCACTCAGAGCTTTTGAAACCTCATCGCTAAAATATATAGTAGCTTCTTTGCCGCCTTTTCTTTTAATATTTATTGCTGTATTCTTAAAATCTATATCAGATATATTAATTCCAACACATTCTGAAACCCTTATTCCAGTCCCAAGAAGAAGAGTAATGATAGCAGTATCACGTACTTTGGTTTTTTCGTGAAATTTAAGCATCTTATTAGACAAATTTACACCAGATTCGACAGTGTTGATATAATCGACTACTTCATTGACATCGAGTCTTATTATATCTTTATCACGAAGCTTTGGGAGAGTAACTTTAGATGCTGGGTTAGTATTAATCAATCCATTATTATAATAATACTTATAAAAAGAGCGGAGAGTAGCGATTTTTCGCTTTATTCCCTGTGTTGAGTTTATTATGTCTTTACTATTAGAACTCTGGTAGTACTTAAGATATTCCATATATTCTTCAATATCTTGAAAAGTAAGCTTATCTAAATCAGTTAATTCGATTTTCTCGTTTAAAGATGGGTTAGATTCTTTAAGATAATTAAAAAATACATGTAAATCATAAGCATAGGCTATGCGAGTTCTTGAAGTTGTCCGTGGCTCTATACTTCTAAAAAAGTCTTTACAAAATGGTGGGAGACCACTAATTAACTCACGTAGTTTTAAAGTATTCTTTTTTTCTTTTTCATCGTAATACATACCATATAACTATTCGCGAAACAATAGTTTAACGAATA
>DGGU01000002.1 GCA_002392345.1 Lachnospiraceae bacterium UBA3866 | reverse complement strand
TCATGTCGCGGGATGGAGCAGTCTGGAAGCCCGCCGGGCTCATAACCCGGAGGTCATAGGTTCAAATCCTATCCCCGCTACTCAAAATAACTGGAAAACCAGTTATTTTTTTATTTTTTTGCGATAAAAATGCTTATAATAATAATTAAGAAACGCTTAAGATTATGAATAAATATTGATTATATAGCATTTTTTGGTTATACTTAATATGGGTGGGCATACCCTTGATTTATTTATATGCTTAGATTTTGTCGTGCAAAATTAAAAATTGTAGGACTTTTTGTTATTGCAATAATTGTTGCAAATGTTTTGATGTACGATTTTGCTTATGCTGATATTAATGATTGGTCGTTGGCTGGCAATATATACATTCCGCAGACAAACAATCAAGTGTCATATAGTGATTATTATAATCCAAAAGTGAAAATGATAACAGTTGCTTATTCTCCTAATAAGACATCTTATAAGATTAATGACTTTCTTGACATGGCAGGACTTATATTACAAGTAAGTTATGACAATGGTACTATAGTCAATGTGGTATACAATGCAAGCAATGCATCTGAATTTTCTTTTAATCCATCGCTATCAACTCCATTAAATACTAGTCATGTTTTTGTGACGATAACATATGGTGGTTGTTCTGCGAGCATTCCTATATCAGTCAGTAGAAGTGTAGCTGAAGTTGATCCAACAAGGACAATTAGTAGTAGCACAGGCAATACTCGCACTGGTAAAGTTATAGATAAGAATAATCAAGATTCAGTTTATTCACCTGCAAATAGTGATGCGATGAATCAATACTTGTTGGCTGTGGCTATCATGCAAGCTCAGTTCCAAGCTCAGGCTCTGGCAGAACTTGAAGCACAGGCACAACTTCAAGCTCAAATCCAAGCACAGCTTCAATCTCAAACTCAAGAGGTTGATCCATATGCTAGTACTTATAGTATAAGTAGTGATGGAAGTTATATATATCCTAATGGCAGTATAAGAGATGCATCGGGCAAAATATATAACACTGATGGAACGATAAGTCTACCTGATAATTCTTATATTGATACTAATGGTGTGACACATTATAGCGATGGATCTATAAAACTTGCAGATGGTACAAAGTATAATATAGATGGCTCTATAGATTTTCCAAATGGTACAGTCCTTACAGAATCGGGTCGTATCATAAAAAGAACTAGGAAGGCTGTTGAAACCGAGGAAAAAGAAAAGAACAAAGCTGGGTGGAGATATGATCCACTAACTAATGAGTGGCATGTCGACATTGATGACCAAGGTTCGGCATATTACAAGTAATACATATGTTAAAATAAAAGAGTGGAGGGCACCTCTCTTTTTATATGGAAAAAATAAAAACAATTAAAAAAATCTTATTGGTGGTCTTCATCACCTTAGGTGTTATTCTTTTAAGTTTTGAAAATACGCTTGCTTTTGGCCCTGGTGAGTACACTAAGAAAAATATAGCTATCGTGGGAGACTCTTATATAGACTTTTTCAAGCACTTTGTGAGTGCAGATGATTTTGAGTATTATGAGTTCCCAAGCGATAAGGGGATTGCAGCTTCGGAAAATGTGCAAGTGTTTTTGCACTGTATAGCAGATGGCGACAATACCTATATATTATTTTGTTCTGGTGTAAATGATTTCTTAAATAAAACTAAACCAGAGGATTTTGAGCAATATCTAAGACTTTATATAGCACTTGCGGCAGAACGTAATAAATGCATATTTTTCCATACTTATATGAGCTTCTATAGGTCAGATCTTAGAGAAGATGACCATAGTGTGAAAGAACTTGATGATGTATATAGAAAGCTCGCAAATGAGTTCTCCAATGTCTATTATATCGACATGAAAAATATGGACAATGAAGACTATGCATTTGGAGACGGATATAATTATGATGAGACATTTTTTGTGACGCTCAGTTCTAAGATGATATATCTCACAGAAACTATAGAATCAACTAACAATACCACAGTTTTTCCTTGGTCATATAAGATGGATAAGAATAAGATTGCAGTTACAGGAGATACTTTTGCGTATCATTTTATAGAATATGAGAAGACAAAATATACACTACTCGATTTTGTGAATCAAGGTACGATACTTCAAAACCACCTTATGTCTTTTTATGGGGCAGTGGAATCAGATGCAAGATATGTGCTCTTGTCGATAGGCATAGAAGACTTTGAAGCAAAGACTCCTCTTATAGATTTTGAGAAGAGTCTAAGAACATATCTAAATCTTGCTTGTCTAAAGCATAAGACAGTATTCTTACATTCATATATGCATTTTATTGGTGAGAGGCCAACAAAAGTTCCTAAGGTCTCAGAGTATAATGCTGTCATTGAGAAACTTGCAGAAGAGTATCCTAATACAATATATATAGACATGAATGATTTTGCAACAGCAGAATATCAAGGCGACACAAAATATTATAATCAAGGATTTTATGACAAACTTTATGACAAGATGATTGAAAGACTAGGAGCGACAAATGCAATTTAACAGTATAGAGTTTTTAATATTCTCTATAATTGTTGTGAGTTTATATTTTGTTGTTCCAAGGAAGACAAGAGTATATATACTTCTCGTTGCAAGTTACTTTTTCTATATGTGTTGGAATGCAAAATACTCTATACTTATAGGTACATCCACTGTTGTAACATATGTAAGTGCGATACTTTTTAAAGAATTAGACAGATATAAAAATAGGAAAAAGCTTAAAAGGATAGTAATGATTGGTTGCATAGTTGCAAATCTCTCGTTACTTTTTTTGTTTAAATATGGTAATTTTGGCATAGAAACTATCAACAGAGTTTTGTTAACTTTAAGGATAAGGCCTCTTTCTTATCGCTTCCATTTTCTCTTGCCGGTGGGTATATCTTTCTACACTTTTCAAGCACTCGGTTATATGATAGATGTGTATAGAGGCGATGTGGAAGTAGAAAGGAATTTTGCACGATATGCACTTTTTGTATCATTTTTTCCTCAGCTTGTAGCAGGACCGATAGAACGATCTAAAAATTTCTTATCGCAGCTTCGTGATATAGAGAAGATAGAAGTATGGAATTTGGAAAGAGTCAGCAAGGGTCTTATACTTGTTTTGTGGGGACTTTTCATGAAGATGGTCATAGCAGATAGGTGTGCTATTTTTGTAGATGCTGTCTTTCAGAAATTTAGGCTCTATGGAAGCACTGAGCTTATAATCGCAATTGTGCTTTTCGCTATAGAACTTTACTGTGATTTTGGCGGGTATTCTATGATTGCCATAGGTATGGCTCGAATCATGGGTTTTGATCTCATGGAGAATTTTAGGGCTCCATATCTTGCGACGAGTATTAGAGATTTCTGGAGCAGGTGGCATATATCACTTAGTACTTGGTTTAGAGACTATCTCTATATACCACTTGGTGGTAACAGGAAAGGAACTTTAAGAAAATATATCAATATAATGATAGTATTTGTAGTGAGTGGTCTGTGGCATGGAGCAAATCTAACTTTTGCAATCTGGGGATTTGTCAATGGTGCATATCAAGTTGTAGGTGATATGACTAAGACACTTCGAAATAAGATTGTAGATAAGCTTAAGATAGAGACAGATTGTTTCAGCCATCACCTATATAAAGGATTTGTGACATTTTCACTTTGGTCGTTTTCGCTCATATTTTTTAGGTCTGCATCAATTCGAAGTGCACTATCTTATATCAAGAGAATCTTACTAAAAGTAGATCCTTGGGTTTTATTTAATGGTGATATATATAAGATTGGACTTGCAGAGGTTGAAGTAAATATATTGCTTGTGGCCATAATTATTTTAATCATTGTTGATGTCATAAGAGTTAAAAAAGACATGACCTTTGATAGGTATCTTTTTACGCAAAACCTATGGTTTAGGTGGGCGATAATTATCGGGCTCATAGTTGCGATACTGACATTTGGCGAATATGGACCATATTTTGATCCAAAGCAATTCATATACTTTCAGTTTTAAATGAAATGAAATATAAGAAATCTATTTTAAAAATAGTAGCATTTCTACTCATACTGTTAATGGTCTTAACAAGATGGAATAGCATCTTTAAATTTAAGTGGGGAGATGGTGTATATCAAGTAGAGAAGTTCTATGAACTTCCAAAGGATTCAGTCGACCTTCTTATCATTGGATCAAGTCATGCTATTGTTAATTTTAATGTAGGGAAGCTTTATGATGATTATGGGATAACGAGTTTTGTATTCGGCGGTGCGATGCAACCTATGTGGAATTCGTACTATGCTCTTAAAGAGGCACTTAAGACACAGAAACCAAAGCTCATTGTTCTTGAAGGCTATTCGGTATGTTTCACAGGGAATTATGCCATAGATCAATATCTAATTAAAAACTATAATGGGTATAAGCCATCAAAAAATAAAATGGATATATTGAAAGTAAGTATCCCGGAAGAGAAGCAGAAAGAGATATTTCTTGAATATCCAGCATATCATACTAGATATACGAATCTTAGTAGAGGGGATTTTCTTAAGAATGTCGGAGACATATATTATGAAGACTGGAAAGGGGATGGCTATCCTGATGTGACGGCTAGGCTAGCACATATGGATATAAATACAGTTAGCGAGATACAGAAATTACCACCTAAGATAGAAGAATACTACCGTAAAACCATAGAACTCGCCAAAGAGAATAATGTTGACATCATAGTTTTCGTAGCACCATATGCAGGGGTCAACGTGGAAGATGCGATGCGATATAATGCAGCAGAGATGATAGCAAGAGAGTATGAAGTACCATTCATAAATTGTAATCTTAAACTTGATGAGATAGGAATAGACTACCAGACTGACGGGATGGATTACTCGCATCTTAATTATAAAGGTAGCGAAAAGGTTACAAGGTATCTTGGGGATCATGTGCTAAACGATTATAATCTTCCTGACCATAGGGGCGATGATAGATATGCTACTTGGCAAAGACATGCAGATTATGTAAGAGAATATCTATATAATCTAAGGTTGCTTGATACTAATGATGCAGGTGCACTAATTGATAGGCTCAACTTTGAAAATTATGTATTGTATGTGTGCGTGGATGGCAATATTGATAGGAATGATAGTCGAATAAAAAGGTACCTTGATAAACTTGGCATAGCCGGTGATATAAGAAATGGCATCTGGTGTATAGATGGTGGAGATGTGAAGTGGGGGATGGAAGGCGATATGGGTGAATATTATACAAGTATGGGTTCACATGATTTTTATATTTTGAGAGCTGATGTAGGCGCAGGAGAAGTATACAATATAATCATGGTTGATAAAGATGAATATTTCCCAAAAGCAGTAAATGGGATCAATGTACTGGTATATGATAAATACGCAGACTATGTTGTCGATCACTTTGGGATAACCGTTGATAATGACTATCTCGTGATAAGAGAGGCAAAGGAGTAAAAAATTTCTAAATAGTATTGGATTATAAAAGCCTTGCATACGCAAGGCTTTTTATTAGAAAGTTTTATGATTTTTTAATCTGTGAATATAGGTAATGTGTCGACATATACAAGTTCATCATGAACATCATCTGATTCTTTAAACACACAGCAGTAAGCTTTGACATTGATGTTATATTCTTTTAAGACATCTTTTATGGCATTGATAGTAGAACCTGTAGATATGACATCGTCTACGAAGAGAGCAGTTTTACCAGAATACCGCATAAGATCTTTCTTATCTATGAAAAGTTGATTGGTGCCAGATGTGAAAGTCTTAACATGAGCTATAACTGGCTCTTCAAAATTGATTTTGATTTTCTTTCTGAATATAAGAAGGTCAGTATTGCAAAGGTCTGCTACACGTTGCGCGATAGCTGCGCCTTTAACTTCGGCTGAGATTACTACATCTACTTTATCAAGCCCCTTTTCTTTAATCTTATTATAGAGATCATTTGCTGCAGCTCTACTCATCTTGACATTAGAGTATGGGTCAAATACTGCTACATATTTATTATCGCCTATACCTGCTTTTGGAAGAGCAAACTCTTCGCCAGAAAACTTTACATTATGATACTTATTCATAAGATACCCCCATATGTTATTTTATATTTTGTTTCTTGCCAGCGTTTATAACAGAAAGAAAATCAGAAAGTTCTTTGCTGATATTTGTTTTGTTATATGCATAGCCAACTGAATATTTTGGAATCTTGAATTTTATAGGAAGCTTTACTAATTGCTTGCTGTCAAGCTCATCTTGAACGAATTCTTCAACCACACATGCTATACCGACACCGTTTTTTGCAAAGTCAATCATAGTCTCAGTATTGTTGACTTCCATTATCTGCCTTGGAATTATCTTGTTGACTTCGAAAATCTTATCTATATATTCACGAGTAGTATTCTTCTTATCAAGAAGTAGTATATTGCCATTAGCAAAATAATCAGGATCTCCTTTAAATACTTTTGAGAAGTATGATATATATTCTTTAGATGCAACGAAGCAGTAGTGTATATCAAGTAGAGATACATACTCTATCTCTTTATAATTGATACTATTTTTATGTAAAAAAGCAAGATCTATTTTTTTTTCTGTGAGCTTCTCAAAACATTTGTTAGTGTGCATAGTTGTGACAGAAAGTCTTATGTTAGGATATTCTCTTGCATATATACTTATATATGACATAAGCATGTGTTTTATAAGACTTTGTGATGCGCCAATTCTTATATGGCCAAAATTAATATTGCTAAAAGTCTTTAACTTTAGCTCTACATCATTGATGTGGTTAAATGCAGTAGTTAGGCTTTCGTATAAGAGCTTCCCTTCCGCAGTGAGATTAAGGCCTACGGTAGTCCTGTCAAAAAGCTTAACTCCAAGGGAATCTTCGAGTTTTTTGATAGATTTTGATACCGCTGGTTGTGAAATTAATAGAATTCTTGACGCTTTTGATACATTTTCAGACTTTGCAACTTCATAAAAAGTCTTATATTGGGTTAATGACTGTTGCATAATTGCCTCCATTGTGTACATTTAAAATTAAAGCGACTTATAGACCATGTACACAGCATTATTTATTTTACCATAAATTTTTAATGTTGTAAAATGTTTTTTTATATAGTATAATTATTTGTAGAGTTTTTGGGGAGGGTATGTATGAGCGAGTGCACACATAATTGTGATACTTGTAGTGCTTCTTGCGGTAGCAAGGAGACTAATATAGCAAAACTCAAACTTGCAAATTCTTGTAAGGTCAAAAAGATAATTGGCGTTTCATCTGGAAAGGGTGGAGTCGGTAAATCATTTGTCACATCAATTCTAGCATCGAGTCTACAGAAGAAGGGTTTTAAAGTGGGAATCCTTGATGCAGATATCTTAGGACCATCTATCCCTAAAAGTTTTGGAATTATAGAAAAGAATATCGTAGCTGATGAAAATAATATCATGGTGCCTAAAGAGTCAAGACTTGGCATCAAGATTATGTCATCCAATCTTTTGCTTGAGGAAGATACTGAGCCTATAATATTTAGAGGCTCACTTATATCAGGTGTTATACAGCAGTTCTATCAAGAGACAAATTGGGGAGAACTTGATTTTCTTTTTATTGATATGCCACCCGGGACAGGTGACGTACCACTCACTGTATACCAATCTATACCTATAGATGAAGTTATCATAGTTACTTCACCACAAGACCTTGTGTCGATGATAGTAAGTAAGTCAATCAACATGGCACACAAGATGGATATTAAAATTTTCGGTGTTATAGAAAATATGTCTTATGTTGTCTGCCCAAGTTGTAGTGAGAGGATAGAAATATTTGGTAAGAGTAAGATAGATGAAGTTGTAGATGATAATGATACGATCGCTCTTGCAAAACTTCCTATGCGAGTTGAATATGCGAAGATGGTTGACGAAGGTATGATAGAAGATATAGATATGGTAGAACTTGATGATACCGTAGAAAAATTAGCGGAGCTTATTAGATGATAGAACATTTTAGGAATATATTTACATTTATTGGCGGAGTAGGAATGTTCCTCTATGGCATGAAGATCATGTCAGACGGACTTCAGAAAGTTGCTGGACCAAAACTTGCAAATGTTTTAAAAGTTCTTACAGCCAATAAATTTACTGCGATTATAGTTGGAGCGTTGGTTACAGTTGTAGTACATAGTAGTGCAGCAACAACAGTCATGGTAGTTGGATTTGTCAATGCTGGAATCATGAAACTTAATGATGCAGTCGGTGTCATCATGGGCGCTAATATCGGTACTACAGTTACTGCATGGCTCGTCGCACTTGCAGAACTTGGATCAGTTGTTGAGATCTTTAAACCAGATTTCTTTGCACCAATTATTTTCGGTATAAGTAGCCTTATAGTCGTATTTACTAAAAAAGAAAAGACTAAAACGACTGCCAATATATTTGTGGGAGTAGGACTTCTCTTTATAGGCTTAACACTTATGTCTACTGGTGTATCGCCTTATGCCAAATCTAAAGTTTTTGTAGATGCATTTGAAGTTCTTGGAAAGACACCTATACTTGCTATAATCGCTGGTATGGTGGTGACTGTGATACTTTCAAGTTCCACTGCGTCAGTATCGATACTTCAGACTCTTGCTCTTGCAGGTTCTGTATCAAAAAGTGCAGCATGCTTCATAACAGTAGGACAAAACGTTGGAACCTGTGTTACTACTATCATCTCATCAACGAATAGTGGCAAGAATGGTAAGAGGACGGCACTTCTTCATTTACTTTTCAATGTGCTTGGTGGACTTATATTTTCTATAGTTGTGCTTGTATTATATCCTTGGTTAAAAGATTTCCTTGCGACTCGCATTACACTTTTTGAGATATCACTTTTCCACACAGGTTTTAATCTTGCTAATACCCTTATACTTTTGCCATTCTCTAATCTGATGGTGGATATTACAAAAAAGATTATACCTGATGGGGATGAGTCCGAAGAAGAATTTAACCTTTCAGAGAAGACTCAGGTGATACTTGATGAACGTATACTTGCCCAGCCTGCACTTGCTATATCGACTGTAAGGAATGAAATTATATTCTATGCTAACTATACTTTGAAGAACCTAAGGAGAGCAACGAATCTCATAATTGGAGACAAGAATGAAGAACTTATAAGAGATGTAGTGACTCATGAAGAGCAGATTGATAAGACTACCAATATATTTGTAGAGTATCTTGCCAAGATCAATAATCTAAGTCTAAATGAGCAAGAACATATGGAAGTAGAGCATCTTATGTCAATCTGTAGTGATATAGAGAGAATAGGTGATCATGCTGAAAATATATCAGAAAATGCAGATCAGATGCTTAGGTATGAAGTTGTATTTTCTGACACAGGAAAGAAAGAGATGGAAAATATAGTCGACATCACTCTTAGATCAGTAGAGAGCGCTATCACTTGTGTACAAAATAGAAGTGTTGATGCTATCAAAAATGTAAGAGATTGCGAAGCAGAGGTCGATGATCTTGAAGATGTATATAGAGCTAATCATATAAAGCGTATGAGTAGTGGTGATTGCAATACAATGGCAGGCATCGTATTCTTAGATGTCATAGGCAATCTTGAAAGAGTTACTGATCATGCCAATAATCTTGCTGATTATGCGGAAGCAGAAAATAGTAGTAGAGTAGTTCTTAATAAGAAATATTAATATAAATTGGAGGAAAAAAATATGGCTGTAAAAGTTGCTATGAATGGATTTGGACGTATTGGGCGTCTCGCATTTCGTCAGATATTTGACGACAAAGAATTTGAGGTGGTTGCTATTAATGATTTAACTGAACCTGCAACACTCGCTCATCTTTTAAAGTATGATTCAACTCAAGGTCGCTACAAATACGCGAACGAGGTGAGTGCAAGTGAAGATAGTATAACTGTAAAGGGCACTACTATAAAGATTTATAAGGAGAAAGATGCCAACAATCTTCCTTGGAAAGCTCTTGATGTAGATGTTGTATTTGAGTGCTCTGGTGTATATACAAGTAAGGATAAGGCAATGGCTCATATCAATGCTGGAGCAAAACATGTAGTTATCAATGCTCCTGCAGGTAATGACTTAAAGACTATCGTGTATAATGTCAATCACACTATACTTTCTAAAGACGATCAGATTATATCAGCTGCATCTTGTACAACTAATTGTCTTGCACCTATGGCTAAGGCTCTCAATGAAGCATATCCTATAAAGTCAGGTATCATGTCTACTATACACGCATATACTCCTGATCAGATGCTCCTTGATGGACCACATAAAAAAGGCGACCTTCGTCGTTCTCGTGCTGCAGCTATCAATATCGTTCCTAATTCAACTGGTGCAGCTAAAGCCATAGGATTAGTTATACCAGAGTTAAATGGCAAGCTTATAGGCTCTGCACAAAGAGTTCCTACTCCTACAGGATCAACTACTATGCTTTTCTCTGTAGTAGAAGGAAAAGATATCACTAAAGAGAAGATCAATGAAGTTATGAAGAAAGCATCTAATGAAAGTTTCGGATATACTACTGATGAACTTGTATCAAGTGATATAGTAGGTATGACTTATGGATCACTTTTTGATGCTACTCAGACTATGGTCAATAAGATCGACGATAATCTCTATGAGGTTATGACTGTCGCATGGTATGATAATGAGAATTCTTATACATCTCAGATGATAAGAACAGGAAAATATTTTGCAAATCTTATAAAGTAATTAAGGAGTATATCATGGCAAAGAGTAAGTTTAATAAAAAGACCATCGAAGATATCAATGTAAAAGGTAAGAGAGTGTTACTTAGATGTGACTTAAATGTCCCTATCAATGATGGAAAAATCAGTGATGACCAGAGGATAAAAGCTTCAGTTCCCACTATAAAATACCTTGCTACTCATGGGGCTAGGGTTGTCATCTGTTCACACCTTGGAAAACCAGAAAAGAGACAAGATATCGCACCAGTATGCAAGGCTTTATCTAAAGCATGTAAACTTCCTATTAAGTTCATTGGCAGCGATAGAGTTGTAGATGATAAAGTAGTTAAAGAGGTAAATGCACTTAAAGATGGCCAAGTTGCTATGCTCCAAAATACAAGATGGAGAGATGAAGAGTCTAAAAATGAAGATTCATTCTCAAAAGAACTTGCATCACTGGCTGATGTATTTGTCAATGATGCGTTTGGAACTTGCCACAGAGCTCATTCATCAACTTATGGTGTATCAAAATTTGTTCCAGTATCTGTAGGAGGATATCTTATAAAAGCTGAGCTTGATAAGCTTTGTAATTATATTGATAATCCTAAGCGTCCATTCGTGACTATACTCGGTGGTTCAAAGATAGCTGATAAGCTCAAAGTTATAGATAAAGCTCTTGATAGATCTGATGTAGTTATAATTGGCGGCGGTATGTCATATACCTTCTTAAAAGGCTTTGGATATGAGACAGGAAAGTCACTTGTTGATGAGAGCAAGATTGAATACTGCATGCAGATGGTTGAGAAGGCTAAGAAACTCGGCAAGGAGTTGATTCTTCCGGTTGACTGTGTGGCAGCAGATCATTTCCCACAGCCTCTAACTGACCCAACTATTGAAACTAAGACATTTGACTTACATCATCTTGATAAGAATTATGGAAGCTATGATGCAGGTCCAGAAACTATAAAGAATATGCTAAAGTATATGGTTAAGGCTAAGACTATACTTTGGAATGGACCAGTTGGACTTTTTGAGAATCAGAAATTCGCAATTGGTACATACTGTATAGCTAAAGAGATGTCATTACTTAAAGATACTGTCACTATAGTAGGCGGTGGTGATTCGGCTTCTGCTGTCAATCAATTCAAACTCGCTGACAAGATGACCCATGTATCTACAGGCGGAGGCGCGACACTTGAATTCTTAAAAGGTGAACCACTTCCAGGCATCGAATGCTTAACAGATAAATAATTAAAATGTAGGGGCGGATTCACATCCGCCCCTTTATAAATTATGGAGAAGATAAGTCAAGATAAAATTAGAAATTTTTCTATCATAGCCCATATCGACCACGGCAAAAGCACTCTTGCAGATAGGATACTTGAACTTACTGGAACTCTCACAGAAAGAGAGATGAAAGAGCAAGTTCTTGACAATATGGACATAGAGAGAGAGCGTGGCATTACGATAAAATCACAGACGGTTAGAGTTACTTATAAGGTACTTGATGGGGATGAGTATGTGTTCAATCTTATTGATACACCTGGGCATGTCGATTTTAATTATGAAGTAAGTAGATCTCTTGCTGCATGTGAGGGAGCTATACTTGTAGTTGACGCAGCCCAAGGTATAGAAGCGCAGACTCTTGCTAATGTATATCTTGCACTTGATCATGATCTTGATATAGTCCCGGTTGTTAATAAGATAGACCTTCCATCTGCAGAACCTGATAGAGTGTGCAGAGAAATAGAAGATGTGATAGGTATAGATTGTGCAAATGCTCCAAGGATATCTGCAAAGACTGGCGAAAATGTTCGTGATGTACTTGAAGCGATAGTAAAACATGTCAAAGCTCCAAGTGGCGATGAAGGGAAGCCACTTCGTGCTCTTATATTTGATTCCATATATGATTCGTATAAGGGCGTTATAGTTTTTATAAGAGTATTTGATGGAGTGGTTAAGAAAGGCACGAAGATAAAGATGCTTGCTACAGGTGCTACATTTGAAGTTGTAGAAGTTGGTGTATTTGGCGCAGGAAAATTCATCCAAGTAGATGCACTTTATCCTGGTTATGTAGGATATATAACGGCATCTATAAAAAGTGTAAAAGATACAAGAGTTGGCGATACTGTAACATATGTTGGAGATGAGGCGAAGGCACTTCCTGGTTATAAGAAAGTAACTCCTATGGTGTATTGTGGCCTATACCCAAGTGATGGTCAGAAATATCCTGACCTTAGAGATGCACTTGAAAAGATGCAGTTAAATGACGCATCACTTGTCTATGAGCCAGAGACATCAGTAGCACTTGGCTTTGGCTTTAGGTGCGGGTTCTTAGGGCTACTTCATCTTGATGTTATAGAAGAGAGACTTGAAAGGGAATTTGACCTTGACCTTGTCACTACTTCGCCATCAGTTGTGTATCATGTGTATAAGACAGATGGCACTATGGAAGTCCTTACAAATCCAACTAATTTGCCAGACCCATCTCTCATAGACCATATGGAAGAGCCTATAGTTGATGCTGAGATAATGGTTACCAAAGAATACATAGGTTCCATAATGAAACTTTGCGAAGAGAGAAGAGGCATATATATAAATATAGATTATATAGAAGAAAATAGAGCGGTTTTAAAGTACGAATTACCGCTCAATGAGATTATATATGATTTCTTTGATGCATTAA
>DGGU01000056.1 GCA_002392345.1 Lachnospiraceae bacterium UBA3866 | reverse complement strand
ATCATATTCCTCTTTGTTCTTCTCATCGACAAAGCTAGCAATCATATCTTTTAAGAGTTCAGAACTACCTATATTAAATATATTACTAGGCACTGCATCAACCTTTATATCCCTATCACCAAAAAGCTCTATCTCATATCCGATCTTCTCAAACGCTTCAATATTCTTCTCAACTGCTGCGTATTCAACTGGCGTAAGTTTTAAGATTATACTTGGAAATATCTTCTGAGAATCAATATCACCTTCTCTAAATCTTTTCATCAGTTTTTCAAAATTAATCTTCTCATGAGCAGCATGCTGATCTATAATATAAAGTTTATCTTCAAACTCTACCAATATATAAGTGTTAAATATCTGCCCTAGATATCTATGATCCTCAGTTAAAGTCTTAGTGATAAAAGGTTTCTCTTCAAGTTTTTGCTCTTTCTTAAATGCACTTTCTATCTTATCAATATTCTTATAGAAATTATCATATTTTATACCTGAATCTGATTTGTAATGAAGCAAGTCTTTAAGTGTTGGAAGTTCATCGTAGGTCTCAGTTTTTTTCTCGCTTTCATTGGTCTCAATTTCTTCATATGATAATTTCTCTTCATGGACAAGATCTGATTCTTTAAGAGCCTTAGCTACACTATCATATACTGCAAAATACACCCTATCATCATTGCTAAATCTCACTTCGAGTTTTCTTGGATGCACATTGACATCTATACTCTTACCACTTATAGTAATATTAAGTACTGCTACTGGGAATCTATGTTGCATGAGATATGCCTCGTAGGCATTTTCGATTGCACTACTTATGATTTTATTCTTAACATATCTCTTGTTGACAAAGTATATCTCGTCTTGTTTTGTACCTTTAGATATAATGGGCTTTGCCACTACACCCTTTATACTTATATCACCGTAATCACCATCTACATCAATCAAATTATCATATACTTCTTTTCCATATATAGTATAAAGTATAGATTTTATATCACCATTGCCTTTGCTTACAAACTTCTGTCTCCCATCTATCGTCAGGTTAAATGAAATCTCAGGGTTTGATAGTGCAAATTTCATGACTAGGTCTACTATATACGAGTTCTCTTTTGCACTATCCTTTAGAAACTTCTTTCTAACCGGCACATTCTTAAAGAGATTCTTAACCAAGATAGTCGTCCCATAATTTGATGCTATGGTTTCAAGGTCGAAAGTCTTTCTTTCTTCTATCCTATATCTATAGCCAAAACTTTCATCGTTAGTTTTGCTTTTTGTGATAAGTTCTACATCACTTACAGATGCTATGCTTGGAAGCGCCTCTCCTCTAAATCCAAAAGAAGATATATCTTCAAGGTCTTCTATTCGAGTAAGTTTTGAAGTTGCATGTTCTTTAAATGCTATTTCGATCTCATCTTTTTCTATGCCATCACCATCATCAGTAATTTTTATATAGTCAAAACCACCACCATTTACTGCTATACTAATATTATGAGCACCTGCATCAATACTATTTTCAACAAGTTCTTTAACTACACTTGCTGCGTTTTCTATAACTTCACCTGCTGCAATTTTATTGATTGTTATATTGTCTAAAGTTCTGATGCTCATTACTCTGATTTCTTTTTTCTAAGCATTAGTAGATTAAATATATATCGTGGATCCTTCTTATTGATTACTATCTCATACATTGAACGAGTTATTGGTAGATCTAGTTTATATTTTCTTTGTATTCGCATAGCCTTAGGAATAAAGTTCGCTCCTTCTACCACCATGCCAATCTTCTCTATGGCCTTGTCCACATCGTATCCTTCTCCTATAAGCCTCCCGCATCTAAAATTTCTACTACTCATGCTTATAGCAGTGACTATCATATCACCTATACCTGCAAGTCCATAGAAAGTTTCTTTCCTGCACGAAAGAACTTTGCCCACTCTCATCATCTCAGCCATGCCCCTTGTAAGTAATGCTGCTCGTATGTTATCTCCATATCCAAGTCCTACGAGCACGCCTGAGGCTAAGCCTATGATATTTTTGAATGCAGCGCAGACTTCTACGCCTTTAATATCCGTATTGGTATACACTCTAAAATTATGTCCCATAAATACATCTTGTATGAATCTTGCGGCCTTTATATCTTTACTTGCTGATACCGCAAAGGTTGGCATACATTTCGCAACTTCTTCCGCATGAGTAGGTCCTGATATTGCCACTATCTTATTATTTCTTTTCCTAGCTTTTTTTAATTCATCTTGTAAAATCTCACTCATGGTATATAAAGTCTTATCTTCCATACCTTTAGTAAGTGTTACAAGATATTCATTTCCTTTAGTCATAGGTACGATCTTATGCGCCACCTCACGAAAAGCATACGAAGGTACTGCAAATATAATTATATCCTCATCTTCTATAGCAGAATATAGATCATTAGAGAAGTCAACTTTCTCATCTAAAACTAATCCAGGCAATTTGTCATGCTTTCTAGTCTTTGCCATCTTCTTTGCCTCGATCTCACTTCTCAAATATACAGTTACAACATTGCCATTAAGTGCTAGTAAGTTTGCTATTGCTATACCCCAAGTACCCGCACCAATGACAGCAATTTTATGCATCTATTACCTACTTCTTTTTCTTTGAACTTTTATTTTCTATTGAAGCTGCAACAAATCCATCAAATAATGGATGTGGACGATTAGGTCTACTCTTTAATTCTGGATGGCTCTGTGTTGCAACAAAATATGGATGGTTTTTAAGCTCAATCATCTCTACTATGATTCCATTTGGAGAAAGTCCTGCGAGCATCAATCCTTTTTTCTTATACTCTTCTCTATAGTCATTATTGACTTCATATCTATGACGATGTCTTTCACTTATCTCTTGCTTTCCAAAAAGCTTATATATCTTAGTCGATTTATCAAGTATACATGGATAACTTCCAAGTCTGAGTGTGCCACCTATATCTTCAACTCCCACTTGTTCTGGCAACAAATGTATGACTGGATTTTTTGTGTCTGGTACAAATTCTGCAGAATTAGCATCTTTAAGTCCAAGGACATTTCTCGCGAACTCAATTACAGCTATCTGCATGCCAAGACAGATTCCTAGATATGGTATCTTTTTAACTCTTGCATACTCTGCCGCAAGTATCATACCTTCCACTCCACGATATCCAAAACCACCTGGAACTATGATGCCATTGATACCTTTGAAAATTTTAGATACATTGGATTTCTTTATCGTCTCTGAATCAACCCATACTATATTGATCTTAGTGCGATGTGCACCACCAGCAGCCTTAAGTGCTTCAACAACTGAAAGATATGCGTCATGAAGGGCCACATATTTTCCTACAAGTGCAATATTGATTTCTTTTGTAGGATTCTTCATGTTGTCTATCATCTTATTCCATTCTGCAAGATTAGGCTTTTTGTCTTTGAGTCCAAGGCACTTGCTCGCTGCCTTTGCTAGGCCTTGCTTTTCCATGACTATAGGGACTTCATATAATATATCCACATCTGGATTTATGATGACGCAACTTGGATCAAGATTACAGAAAAGTGATATTTTAGATATGACATTCTGATCTACAGGATGCTCAGATCTACACACAAGTATATCAGGCTGAATTCCCATACCTTGAAGTGTCTTTACTGACTGCTGAGTAGGTTTGGTCTTCAATTCTTCTGATGCTTTAATATATGGTATGAGCACCACATGGACTAAGATAACTTTATCATTTCCGAGCTCATGTTTAAACTGTCTTATGGTTTCTATAAAAGGTTGTGATTCTATGTCACCAACTGTGCCACCGACTTCTATAATCGCTATCTCTACATCTTTGTCATCTTTTTTATTTTTGCCACGATTGCGAAGTGATTCAGCACTTTTATAAAATCTTGATTTAATCTCATTAGTTACATGAGGTATGAATTGTACTGTGCCACCACCATAATCACCTTTTCTCTCTTTATTGAGCACTGCAGAATAGATCTTACCACTCGTAACTGTGGAATTCTTAGTAAGACTCTCATCGATGAATCTCTCATAATGTCCAAGATCTAGATCTGTCTCTGCACCATCATCAGTGACAAATACTTCTCCGTGCTGTATAGGATTCATAGTTCCTGGATCAAGATTTAGATATGGATCGAATTTTTGCATGGTTACCTTGTAACCACGTGCTTTAAGAAGTCGTCCTAAGCTTGATGCAGTTATTCCCTTTCCAAGACCTGATACAACACCGCCTGTAACAAAAATATATTTAACCATAAGCCCTCCTAGCTCAATCTTATTCTACAATGTATTTCTCTAAACCTTGCATAACTTCTAGATCTTTAGGTAATTGCCAAGCCATATAGTCGCAGTTTTCATCAGAACAACCATAAAAGATCCTTCCCTTCTTAGTTCTTAGTTTATATATCTCGTGTTCTTTACACTTAGGACACTTGAAACCTGTATGTTCAAAATAAGTCCTTGTGAACCTACATTCAGGGAAATTAGGGCAAGCAAGAAACTTTCCATAAGGCCCATACTTTACTACAAGATTAGCTCCGCACCTCTCGCACTTCTCTTCCGTCACTTCTTCTTTTATGCTTACCTTGTCAAGATTTTTCTCTGCATCATCAAGTTCTGCTTTAAGTCTTGGATAGAAATCTCTAAGCACTTGTTTCCACTCTATGTCACCACTCTCTACTTCATCAAGTTTTGTTTCCATATTAACGGTGAACTTCTCATCCACTATATCAGAAAAAGCTCTTACCATTATATTATTAACTGCAAGTCCAAGTTCAGTTATAAATATATTCTTTTTTTCTTTAGTGACATACCTTCTCTTAAGTAGAGTATTAATAG
This sequence comes from Lachnospiraceae bacterium UBA3866, assembly GCA_002392345.1. Lineage (GTDB taxonomy): Bacteria > Bacillota > Clostridia > Lachnospirales > Lachnospiraceae > UBA3633. The sequence goes on along the minus strand of DGGU01000056.1, from coordinate 1,215 downwards.
TAGGTGCATATGTTGATGGTCTACCTATTCCATTCTCTTCTAAAAGTTTTACAAGAGAACTTTCAGTAAAATGAGGTGGTGCCTGGGTAAAATGTTGGACTTTATCATATCGATCAAGTTTTAATTTATCCCCTACATTAAAATCTGGTAATTTTGAAGTGTCCTTATCTTCTTCATCACCATCATCATATATAGTTAAAAATCCTTTGAAGGCTACCTTAGATGAATTAGCATTAAATATATACGAATTAGCATCAAAGGTTACTTTCTCTGTATCATATATAGCACTTGACATCCTGCACGCTACAAATCTTCTCCATATAAGTGAATATAATCTATATTCATCTCGGCTTAAAGTATCTTTGACATCAGCTGGAGCAAGATCTATATATGTAGGTCTGATAGCTTCGTGTGCATCTTGTATTTTGCCACTTGATTCCTTAGTGCGAGGTGCAACATCAGCTGCATAAGATGAACCATAATTATCTTCTATATATTTTTTGCAAGCTACAATTGCTTCATCCGCTATTCTTGTAGAGTCAGTTCTTAGATAAGTTATAAGTGCAGTAGTACCTCTACCTGGTATATCAACGCCTTCATAGAGTTTCTGCGCTATGCTCATAGTCTTAGACACAGAGAAATTAAGTGTCCTTCCAGCTGTCTGTTGCAAAGTAGATGTTGTGAAAGGTAATGGTGCCTTTTTCTCTCTTTTTGATTTCTTAACATCAGAAACTACAAAGTCGTTCTTACCTATCTCATCAATAATTCTATTCACATCGCTTTCACTGTTAAGTTCTATCTTACTACCATCTTTACCATAGAATTGCACTTCAAGTTTTGATGAGTTTTTAGTCTTGAGTAATGCAGCCAAAGTCCAATATTCCTTTGGAATAAAATCCAAAATCTCTTTTTCTCTCTCTGCTATAAGTTTTAATGCTACACTTTGAACACGACCTGCAGAAAGTTTACTCTTTACCTTTTCCCAAAGTATCGGGCTTATAGTATAACCAACTATCCTATCCATAGCTCGTCTTGCCTGTTGGCTGTTGACAAGATTCATATCGATATTTCTAGGTTTTTTTATAGCACTTGTAACAGCATCCTTGGTTATCTCGTTGAAGCTTATCCTATACACTTTTTTATCATCAGGTAGATTAAAAGCATTTTTTAATTGCCAACTTATAGTCTCACCTTCTCTATCAGGGTCAGTTGCAA
>DGGU01000044.1 GCA_002392345.1 Lachnospiraceae bacterium UBA3866 | reverse complement strand
GAATCATATTTTAAATTGTAATATATGGGAAATCTTATTAAAAAAATTAATACTGAGATAGCTAAAGCATTTAAAGACATCCATTTAGATGAATCATATGCTTATATTTCAATTTCGGGTTTGCCAGAGCTTGCTGATTATCAGATCAACTCATGCTTCAACATAGCTAAAGCTCAAAAGAAAAATCCAATGGATGTCGCATCAGAGATTTCCGATGTTATAAAAGACCTTACAATTGATGGGACGAAAGCTTTCTTGAAAGTTGAGCCATCAAAACCAGGTTTTGTAAATCTTAAAATAAATGACGAATTATTATATGCATATATAAAGAAGATACTTAATGATGATAAACTTGGGGTAGGCGATAAAGAAACTATCTTAAATGACAATATAAAGACAATTCTTCTTGATTATGGCGGTGCGAATGTAGCTAAGCCTCTTCATGTGGGACATCTTCGAGTTGCTGTAATAGGCGAAGCTCTAAAAAGACTTTATAATAGACTTGGCATTAAGACTATAGGTGACATACATCTTGGAGACTATGGCTTACAGATGGGTCTTGTTATTGAAGAATTAAAAGATGAAGATATGCTTGATTCATTTACCATAAGTGACTTAGAGATAATATACCCTAAGGCATCACTTCGTGCAAAAGGAGATCCATCTAAAAATATTGAACCAGATACTCAATTTAGTAATCGCGCCCATGAGTCGACAAAAAGGCTCCAAGATAATCTTGAACCTGAGACTAGTATATGGAAAAAGATTCTTGATATTAGTATAGAAGATCTTAAAAAGAGATATGCTGAGCTTAATGTGTCATTTGACTACTACTATGGTGAATCAACAGTTAAAGACATAATGGGACCAATGGTTGATGATTTTATAAAGAGAGGGGTTGCTCATGAGTCAAATGGCGCCTATGTAATAGATGTGAAAGAAGATACTGATAAGAAAGAGATGCCACCTTGCATAGTGAGAAAGAGTGATGGAGCGGTATTATATGCTACATCTGATATAGCAACTATAAAGTTTCGGGAAGACAACTTTGATGTAGATGAATACATATATGTTGTAGATAAAAGGCAAAGCCTTCATCTTGAACAGTGTTTTAGAGCAGCGAAAATTGCAGGTGTCTTAAAAGGCGACAAAGTATTTAAGCATGTCGCAGTTGGCACAATGAATGGCATGGATGGTAAACCATTTAAATCAAGAGATGGCGGGGTGGCTAAACTTGAGACTCTAATCACAGAAGCTAAAAACAAAGCGAGAGAGATATTAAAAGCAAATGATAGAGATATGGGTAACCTAAATATAGATGATATCGCATCTAAGATTTCTATAGCTGCTCTCAAGTATGGAGACCTTTCTAATTCTCCAACAAGAGATTATATTTTTAATATGGATAAATTTTTATCTTTTGAAGGCAATACTGGCCCATATATCCTTTATACTCTCGTAAGAATAAGGTCAATATTTGAAAAGATATCATTTGATGGCAATATAGACGAGACTGGTGAGATAGTTAGTGATGATATAATACATGATATATTCCTTAAGATTATAAGATATGAGGATGTTTTATTAGAGGCATATAAGTCATATGATCCAAGCGTGCTATGTAAGTATATATATGAATTATCTAATGATTTTAATTCATTCTATCATGACCATAGTATAATTGGTGAAGAGAACTTACAGAAGAGAAATTTCTATATCTCATTACTTGTAGTTATTGATAAGATTATCCGTGATGTTCTTGGTATCTTAGCTATAGACGTACCGGAGAGGATGTAGATTTGACTTTAGATTAGTATTATGCTATAATTTATATAGATTTGAGCAAGATCTTTTTGATTTTGCTTTATTTTTATTTTTGATTTTGGAGGCTATATGAAAACGATTTTATGTAGTGCAAACCTTGGCACATTTGACGGAATTAAGCCAATACTTATAGTCATATTGGCTGTTGCGATATTTGCACTAATATTTGCTGGTATCTTAACTTCACTTGTTTCTAAAGAGGATGAAGGCACTGATAGGATGAAGGAGATATCTAATAGTATAAAAGAAGGAGCAAGGGCATTTTTATTTGCTGAGTATAGGATACTTGCTATAGTTATAGTAGTGCTTTTTGTTGCTATCGCAGTATTTACCAATACAAATACAGCGCCTGGAATACAGTCTGCACTAAGTTTTTTGCTTGGAGCTGTATTTTCAATTTTTGCTGGTTACTTTGGAATGAATATTGCCACAAAGGCCAATGTTCGTACTGCCAATGGAGCAAGAACTGGCGGTATGAATAAAGCTCTTCTTATAGCTTTTCGTGGTGGTTCAGTTATGGGTATGTGTGTAGTAGGATTTGGCTTACTTGGATGTACTCTTATATACTTTTTAACTGGCAATGCAGAGATACTTACTGGATATTCTCTTGGTGCATCAACTATAGCACTTTTTGCAAGAGTTGGTGGTGGTATATATACTAAGGCAGCAGATGTAGGAGCTGATATAGCTGGTAAGACCATAGAAGACCTACCTGAGGATGACCCAAGAAATCCTGCAGTTATAGCTGACAACGTAGGCGATAATGTTGGCGATGTAGCTGGTATGGGTGCAGATCTTTTCGAATCATATGTTGGAGCTATAATATCGGCTTTGACACTAGCAGTTACCAATAGTGCTATAGGACAAAAGGGTGTGTTATTTACTTTTGTACTCGCAGCAAGCGGTATAATTGCAGCGATAATTGGTGCTCAGTTTGTAAGAGGTAATGGCAATCCTCAGAAAGCTCTTAACACAGGGACATATATTGCATCAGCTATTGTCGTTGTAGCAGCATTAGTATTTTCAAATTATATTTTAGGTAATGTTAAATACGGCGTTGCCATCATAGCAGGACTACTTGTCGGAGTTATAATTGGAAAGATTACAGAAGTATACACTTCTGCTGATTATAAATTTGTAAAGCATATAGCAGAGCAGTCTAATAAAGGTGGCGCTGCTACAACTATCATATCAGGCATTGCTGTGGGTATGAAATCAACATGGATATCTATAGTACTCATATGTATAGCAACCATAATTGCATATAATTTTGGAGAACAAGTTGTTGCTGGTGGCGGACTATATGGTATAGCACTTGCAGCAGTTGGTATGCTCTCAACTACAGGTATAACTGTAGCAGTTGATGCTTATGGGCCAATCGCAGATAATGCTGGTGGTATAGCAGAGATGTCAGAACTTCCAGAATCTGTTCGTGAGATCACTGATACTTTGGATTCAGTAGGTAATACTACAGCAGCCATGGGCAAAGGCTTTGCTATAGGATCTGCAGCACTTACAGCCTTAGCACTTTTTGTTTCATATGCTCAGAAAGTCAATCTTTCTATGATAGATATATTAAAACCAACAACAGTAGTAGGACTTCTCATAGGTGCGATGCTACCTTTCTTGTTTTCAGCATTTACAATGGAATCTGTGTCTAAAGCAGCAGGAGATATGGTTACTGAAGTAGAGAGACAGATGAGAGAGATAGCAGGACTTAAAGAAGGCAAAGCTAAAGCCAATTACAAGAGATGTGTAGAGATATCAACACATGCATCACTTAGAGAGATGGTAGTACCAGGACTTCTTGCAGTTCTTGCACCACTTGTTGTGGGATCTGTGCCATTCCTTGGGATAGAAGCACTTGGTGGACTTCTTGCAGGAGCATTAGTTTCTGGTGTGTGTATGGCTATATTTATGAGTAATGCTGGTGGCGCTTGGGACAATGCAAAAAAATATATCGAGCAAGGTGCTTTCGGTGGCAAGGGATCAGAAACTCATAAGGCAGCAGTTGTCGGTGATACAGTTGGAGATCCATTCAAGGATACCTCAGGTCCATCAATCAACATACTTATTAAACTTATGACCATAGTATCACTTGTATTTGCTCCACTATTTTTAAAAATGGCAGGTATGTAATATAAAAAGGGAAGCATAGCTTCCCTATTATTTGGTATATGAAGAAAGTTGCAATTATAACTGGAGTTACATCGTTCCTTGGAAAAAGTACTGCGAAGTATCTTTTATCTAAAGGCTTTATTGTTTTTGGAATTGTGAGGCCTGATTCAACGAGAAAAGAAAATATAAAAAATATCCGAGGCCTAAATATTATAGAGATTGATTTTGATACTTTGACCAAAGACGATTTTGATGAGTTTATAAATGCACATTCTGATAAAGAGTTTAAGGATATAAAGAAAGCAGATATAACATTTATACATTTTGCTTGGGGTGCGACGCTAGATAGATCCAATTTCATGATGCAGATGCTCAATGTGGATTATAGCATGAAGGTTTTGAAATTTGCTAAAATTATGAAGGTTAGAAGATTTATATTTGCAGGTTCGCAAGCTGAGTATTCTGATACTGCCTATGGTATGGCCAAGAAAAAATTTGCTGATGAGGCAGTGAAATCTCTTAAAGACACTGATATTAATTTTATTCATTTTAGAATATTTTCTATATATGGCAAGGACGATAGAGAGAATTCACTTATAAAAGAACTTGTTAGATGTTTAAGAAGCAATACTAATATAGACTTAAGTTCTTGTAATTATAAGTGGAATTTTTTATTTATAGATGATTTTGTATCTATTGTCTATGGGTTTATAGAAAACGATGCTCATGCAGATACATATGATATAGCAAGTGATGATACAAGACTTCTTAAAGAGTATTGCATTAGTGCTAAAGAGACTTTAAAGTCAAAGGCAAAACTTAGATTTGGAGCAAGACTAGATAGTATAGAGACATTTGCTATACCTAATATAAGAAAACTAAAAAGTATTATGCCTGATATTACATTTACTAAATTTGAAAAAGGTATAAAAACCATATAAGTCATGAAGAAAATCGATGATGCCAATTTAATAAAGATAAGAGGTGCGAGCGAGCATAATCTTAAGAATATCAATCTTGATATACCAAGAGATAAATTTGTTGTAATTACTGGTGTATCAGGCAGTGGCAAGTCAAGTCTTGCTTTTGACACTATATTCGCTGAAGGCCAGAGGCGTTATATGGAGTCTCTATCTTCTTATGCAAGGCAATTTCTTGGCCAGATGGAAAAGCCCAAAGTTACATCAATTGAAGGCCTTTCACCTGCTATATCTATAGACCAGAAATCAACCAATAGAAATCCTCGTTCTACTGTGGGGACAGTGACTGAGATATATGATTATCTAAGGCTTCTCTATGCTCGTATTGGTATACCTCATTGCCCTAATTGTGGAAAAGAGATAAAGAGGCAATCAGTAGATGAGATAGTAGACACCATAATGAAACTTAAGGCTGGAACAAAGGTTCAACTTCTTGCTTATGTTGTCCGTGGAAAGAAAGGAAGACATGAGAAAGTTATAGAATCAGCCAAAAAATCTGGATATTCAAGGGTTAGGATAGATGGCAATGACTATTCACTTGATGAGGAGATAAAACTTGACAAGAATATAAAACATAATATTGAGATCATAGTTGATAGATTAGTTATCAAAGAAGGTATAGAAAAAAGACTTACAGATAGTATAGAGACAGTGTTTAAATTATCGGATGGTCTTTTGCAAGTTGATGTGATAGGTGGTAAGCCACTTAACTTTAGCCAAAACTTTGCATGTTCTGATTGTGGTATAAGCATACAGGAGATTGAGCCAAGGTCTTTTTCGTTTAATAATCCTTTTGGCGCCTGTGAAGAGTGTTCGGGTCTTGGATATAAGCAAGAGTTTGATATAGACCTTATGATACCAGATAAGTCACTCTCTATAAATGAGGGCTGCATTGCCATAACTGGTTTTGCTTCATCACATAAGGAGAATTCTTGGTCAGGGGCTATCCTAAGGCAGGTAGCAAAAAAATACAAAGTGTCGCTTGATACACCATGGAAAGATCTAACAAAGAGAGAAAAGGATATAATACTCTATGGTATTGGCGATGACACTATAGATGTTAGATATAAATCAGCAGCTGGTAATACTAACACTTGGGAAGTCAATTGGGCTGGACTTATAGAGACGAGCCGTCAACGATACAATGAATGGTCTACTGATACACAGAAGTCTCACTATGAAGAGTTTATGACATTGCTTCCCTGTGAAGAGTGCCATGGCCAGAGACTTAAAAAATCATCTTTGGCTGTGACAGTTGGTGGAAAGAACATAGCAGAGGTTTGCGACTTATCGCTTATAGATTTTAGAAATTTTATCACTAATCTAAAGCTTAATTCTATGCAAGAAAAAATCGGTGCGGTGATTTTAAAAGAAATCAAGGTAAGAGTTAATTTTTTGATAGATGTTGGATTAGAGTATTTAGCGCTTTCTCGTATGACGGCATCTTTATCAGGTGGTGAGGCACAGAGGATAAGACTTGCAACACAGATAGGAACAGGACTTGTAGGAGTATGTTATATACTTGATGAGCCATCGATAGGGTTACATCAGAAGGACAATGCAAAATTGATTGCAACACTTAAAAACCTTCGAGACCTTGGCAATACTGTGCTTGTAGTAGAGCATGATGAAGAGACCATGAGAGCTTCTGATTATATTGTTGACATAGGACCTTATGCAGGTGTCAACGGAGGAAAACTAGTTGCCAGTGGATGCGTCAAGGATATAGAAAAATGTAAGGATAGCATAACAGGTAAATATCTAAGTGGTAAATTAAAGATAGAGAACAGAAAAGATTATAGAAAGCCACAAGGCTATATTACTATAAAAGGAGCAAGAGAAAATAATCTTAAAAATATTGATGTTGACATACCATTATCAGTATTTACTTGTATAACTGGCGTCTCAGGTAGCGGAAAATCAAGCCTAATTAATGAAGTGCTCTATAAAAGCCTTGCACATACGATAAATCATGCTAATATAAGGCCAGGTAAGCACGATAAAATCATTGGTAGTGATAATTTTGATAAAGTTATAATGATAGATCAAAGCCCTATAGGTAAGACACCTAGGTCTAACCCAGCGACTTATACTGGGGTCTACGACCTCATAAGAGACCTCTATGCAAGTACACCAGATGCTAAAGAAAGGGGATATAGCAAAGGGAGATTCTCGTTTAATGTTAAAGGTGGTAGGTGTGAAAAGTGCGAGGGTGATGGTATCATAAAGATAGAGATGCACTTCCTTCCTGATGTATATGTCACATGCGATTCTTGTAATGGTAAGAGATATAATAGAGAAACATTAGAAGTAAAATATAAAGATAAAAATATATTTGATGTGCTTGACATGACTATAGATGAAGCAAATGTATTTTTTAAGAACCAACCAAGGATCATGCGATATCTTGAAGTGCTTAAAGCAGTTGGACTTGGATATATGAAACTTGGTCAGCCTGCAACAGAGCTTTCTGGCGGAGAAGCACAGAGAGTTAAGCTTGCAACTGAACTTGCAAAGCGTGCTACAGGAAAGACACTTTATATACTTGACGAGCCTACGACAGGACTGCATTTCTATGACGTTCATAAGTTAATTGATATATTGCAGAAGCTTACCGATAGTGGAAATACTGTAGTTGTCATCGAACACAATCTTGATGTTATTAAGAGTGCAGATTATATAATAGATCTTGGACCTGATTCTGGAGATAATGGTGGCACTGTTATAGCAACAGGTACACCAAGAGAGATTGCTCGTTCAAAAAAGTCGTATACTGGAGAATTTCTAAAAAAGATTTTATGATTAAGATTTTAAAAAAGATAATAATTTTGATACTGGCTTATATTCTAGTATTGTCTAATGTCTGCTATGCAGAGGTTAATTATACTGGAGATTTTCGTTCACTTTCTGATCTCAATGTAACTATTTTTATGGATCAGAATTATCGCGATTTGAAGGTCAAAGACTTGGTTGTGATAGGGGATAGTTATGCGGTATTCTTTTCTTATCACAACAATAAAGCGTTTAATTATGTAGTTCACCCAGGCTATAAAGTAAAACAAATATATGATGAACTTGTGCCAATGTATAAAGGCCAGCACAAATATGTGTTTTTATTTATTGGTGCCAATGATTTTATGCAAAAGACAGACATCCACGATTTTAAAAAAGACCTTGAGTTGATCGTTGACACCTTTAAAGATAAAGGTATGCAGGTTATCTTATCAAGTTATCTTAAACCAAATTATAATACCTTTATATCATATTTTTTACATTTTTATACAGTGCCATGTGAGGATTTTGATGCAGTAGTTAAAAAGGTTGCAGTTGATAAAAAATTACTCTTTATCGATACTAGTGACTTACTTACCACATATGGTTTTCAACCTAATGATTTTATACACCCAAGTGAAGGTTTTTGCAAAGAACTTTTGAAACGTGTTACAAAAGTTATAAAAGAAGATGAAGATGCAAAACTTTCGCCAAGTTATGAGAAAGACTTTTATGTTAAAATGATTAAAGATATGTCAAAATACAATGATGAGATTAATCGCGTTAGTGAGAAGTACTTTAATAAGGATCAAGAATAGAGGCTATATTTCTTGACAACTTAGAACTTTTTGCTATAATATATTTGTTTGAGCGTGTAGCTCAATTGGATAGAGCACTTGGCTACGGACC